>JAGVEK010000427.1 GCA_020058315.1 Candidatus Zixiibacteriota bacterium | reverse complement strand
TATCAGAATGACGGCGACAGCATTTATCGCCTGTTCTACGACACAATCAAGGGTGGCGATTTTCGGGCCCGTGAGGCGAATGTCTACCGGCTCGCGCAGGTGAGCAACGCGATCATCGACCACTGCGTGGCACAGGGAGTGCCATTCGCGCGCGAATACGGCGGACTGCTGGACAATCGCTCATTTGGCGGCGCGCAGGTCTCACGCACATTCTACGCGCGCGGTCAGACCGGCCAGCAGCTTCTGCTCGGGGCCTACTCCTCGCTCATCCGGCAAATCGCACGCGGCGCGGTCATTATGCACAACCGTACCGAGATGCACGATCTTGTGCTGGTGGATGGCGTGGCCCGTGGGATTGTCACCCGTGATCTGGTGACGGGAACGATCCAGTCACATGTGGGAGATGCGGTCGTTCTGGCAACCGGCGGCTACGGCAATCTCTACTTCCTTTCGACGATGGCAGCGGGATGCAACGTGACGGCAGCGTACCGGGCATACAAGAAGGGTGCGGCGTTCGCCAATCCCTGCTATGTGCAGATTCACCCGACGTGCATTCCGATCACGGGCGACCATCAGTCCAAACTGACTCTGATGTCGGAATCGCTGCGCAATGACGGCAGAATATGGGTGCCAAAGAAAGCCGGAGACAAGCGTCCGCCGAACGAGATACCAGAGGCTGAGCGCGATTACTATCTCGAACGCAAGTACCCGGCCTATGGGAATCTCGCCCCGCGCGACATTTCCTCGCGCAGTGCCAAAGAGGTCTGCGACGAGAATCGGGGCGTGGGTGAAAGCGGGCGCGGAGTCTATCTGGATTTCGCCGACTCCATCAAACGGCTGGGCATCGAGACGATCAAAGAGCGCTATGGCAATCTGTTCGACATGTACTTCAAGATTACGGCCGAGGATGGATACAAAATCCCGATGCGGATATACCCGGCGACTCATTACACAATGGGCGGATTGTGGGTCGACTACAATCTGATGAGCAATGTTCCGGGTCTTCATGTGATCGGCGAGGCGAATTTCTCCGATCATGGCGCCAACCGGCTGGGAGCCAGCGCTCTCATGCAGGGTCTGGCCGACGGTTATTTCATCCTCCCTTACACGATGGGCCACTGGCTGGCGACCGCAAAGCTTCCCAAAGTAACCACAGACCGGCCCGAGTTCAAAGAAGCCGAGGCGGAAGTTGCCGGACGCGCAAAGAAGCTTCTCTCGATCAAGGGAAAGCGCACGGTCACGTCCTTCCATCGCGAATTGGGCAAGATCATGTGCGAATACTGCGGAATGGGCCGCAACGAGGCGGGACTGAAGAAAGCGCTGGAACTGATTCCGCCGTTACGCGAGGAATTCTGGAAGAATGTCACCGTCCCCGGTGACGGCGAGGAGCTGAATACCTCGCTGGAGAAGGCGGGACGGGTCGCAGATTACTTCGAGTTCGCCGAGCTTCTGTGCTATGACGCATTGGAACGAACCGAATCGTGCGGGTCGCATTTCCGGGAAGAGAGCCAGACTCCGGACGGCGAAGCAAAACGCGATGACGAGCACTTCTGCCATGTGAGCGCATGGGAGTTTACCGGTGTCGGCAAGCGTCCGAATCTGCACAAGGAGCCGCTCACCTTCGAGACCGTGCAATTGGGACAGAGGAGTTACAAGTAATGAATCTGACACTTCATGTCTGGCGTCAGAAGAACGCCCAAGCCAAGGGCCGGATGGTCACCTACCCGGCGCGCGATATCAGCCCCAATATGTCGTTTCTGGAAATGCTGGATGTCGTCAACGAAGGATTGATTCTTCAGGGGGACGACCCGATTGCCTTCGACCATGACTGCCGCGAAGGCATCTGCGGGATGTGCTCTCTGGTGATCAACGGCATCGCGCATGGTCCCGAGCGCGGCACCACGGTCTGCCAGTTGCACATGCGCCACTTTAAGGATGGCCAGGAGATCACCATCGAACCGTGGCGGGCCAAGCCTTTCCCGGTGCTGCGCGATCTCATCATTGACCGGGCGGCACTCGACAGGATCATGCAGGCCGGCGGATTCATCTCCGTCAATGCCGGTGGCGCTCCGGACGCCAACGCGCTCCCGATCGCCAAGGAACACGCGGAACTGGCCATGGACGCGGCGGCATGCATTGGCTGCGGTGCATGTGTGGCGTCTTGCAAGAATGCATCAGCGATGTTGTTTATGTCGGCGAAGGTCGCCCAGTTCGCTCATCTGCCGCAGGGACAGCCGGAACGGATGGAACGAGTGCGCAAGATGGTCGCCGCCATGGATGCCGAGGGGTTCGGCAACTGCACGAACCAGTATGAATGCGAGGCGGTCTGCCCGAAGGAGATCAGTGTTCGCTTCATCGCAGAGATGAACCGGGATTACTGGCGGGCGTGGCTATAGATTGCCGGCCGTGGGAAATGAATTTGCAGGGGTGCGGCTCGCCGTGCCCCTTTCTGCTTTGAGGGCCCGTGATGGCCGGCGTTAGTTGCCTTGAAGAAGCTGGAATTCGGTGGAGATGGAATGAACTTCAAGACTCTCGAATGGCGTGATCAGTCCCTCCACCTTCTCGATCAGCGGGCTCTCCCCTCTCGTGTCAGGACGGTTGTCTGCCGAACCGTCGCGGAAGTCGCCGAGGGCATTCGCAATCTGACGGTGCGCGGGGCGCCTGCCATCGGAGTTGCGGCGGCATACGGGATGGCGCTGGCTCCACGCGGGTCGTCAACGGTCGGCGGGGATGTTACTTCTGACTTGGCACACGCGGCAGAGATCCTCAAATCAACCCGGCCAACGGCAGTCAATCTGGCGTGGGCGGTTGACCGGATGCTGCGTCTGGCGCAGGAATCCACTCCGCTGGAGATTCGCGTACTGCGCGACATTCTCGAACGAGAGGCGGCCGCTATTCACACCGAGGACGCCGCCATGTGCCGCAAGATTGGTGAACATGGCGCGGCTTTGCTGTCGGAGGGTATGACCGTACTCACGCATTGCAACGCCGGTGCGCTGGCAACCGCCGGGATCGGCACCGCTCTGGGAATCATCTACACCGCCAAAGAGCAGGGCAAGCGGCTTCACGTGTTTGTCGATGAGACGCGCCCGGTGCTTCAGGGCGCCCGACTGACGATGTGGGAACTGATGCAGGAAGGGATCGACGCGACTCTGATCACGGACAACACGGCGGCCAGCCTCTTTGGCGCTGGTAAGATCGATGCCGTGGTAGTTGGTGCGGACCGGATTGCGCGCAACGGCGACGTCGCGAACAAGATCGGAACGTACAACCTGGCGGTTCTGGCGGCTTATCACAAAGTGCCATTCTATGTCGCGGCGCCGCAGTCCACTTTCGATGCTGGTATTGCAAGTGGTGCTGAGATTCCGATTGAAGAGCGATCGGCAACAGAGGTCGTCGAGATCGGCGGCGTGCGTATTGCGCCTGTGGGGAGCAGGGTCTTCTCGCCGGCGTTTGATGTGACGCCATCGGAGTTTGTTACAGCGATCGTATCCGATTCGGGGATTCGGCCCGGGGGAAGACCCTCAAAGTAGCGGCGCGGATCCGAACGAAGCGGGCACGGCCCCGCAGAGAGCGCGGGATCTGCGACGAGCCGTGTCCCTTTACAATAAAAGGGCAGCTTTGACTTTGTCGGGCGTCAGAGGCAGATCGCGGATGCGGATGCCGATGGCGTTGAAGACCGCATTGGCGATGGCTGGGGCGGGGCCGAGTGTGGGAGGCTCGCCGATGCCGATTGCGCCGTACGGTCCGGTCGTTTCGTCTTGCTCCACCGCGATGACTTTGACCGGCGGGGCGTCGGTCACACGCATGAGTTTGTATTTGTCAAAGTTCACGTTCTGGCAGACACCGTTGACGAGCTTCACATCTTCAGTTAAGGCGTAGCCGATTCCGAAGGATATTCCACCGACGATTTGTCCCCTGACGGCTCGCGGGTTGAGCGCACGGCCGACATACTGCGCGGCGACGATTCGATCGACGGTGACCTTGCCGGTCTTGGTGTCAACCGTGACATCGGCGATTTGAGTACCGTACGCCATCGGAAACCAGGCCTTGCCCAGACCGGTCTGCGGATCGAGAGGAGAGGTCATCTTGCCCGCAGCGAATACTCCTTCTCGACGTTTCGGCTTGCCGAACTCACGGAATCGGCGGGCGATTTCGGCCAGCGTCAGTCTGCGCGCGGCGCTCACGGCCGTGACATAGATTCCATCTGATGCGTTGATTTGTATGGGCTCAACCCCTAAGAGTGCGGCCGCCACAGCGTCAGCATCGGCACGGAGTTTGGAGCAGGCGGCGACCACCGCATTGCCGGTCGTGTAGGTTTGCTTGGTGGCGACAGTCGAACCACAGTTGGGTGTCTCTGCGGAATCGGCGTTGATCACATGGATGGAATCAATGGTTGATCCGAGAGTTTCAGCGGCCAGCATGGCGAATGTCGTATTGGATCCATTGCCATAGTC
>JAGVEK010000291.1 GCA_020058315.1 Candidatus Zixiibacteriota bacterium | reverse complement strand
GCGATATTTCCCTGCGCGCCCAAAGCGACAATGCCACCTGGGGCGGGCCGCTGATGGGAAAGTCGATGTCGCGGGACTTTTGGGGGAACATTTCGAACAACTACTCAGCGCCATTTCGATTGAGCCTTGAGGCATACTACTGGAGATCAGAGAACGGTGGCTGGAGTTACGGGCTCGATCCGCAATGCTCGGGGCGTCCGGGGCGGCGCTGGGGATTTTCCGTTTCCCCCCATTACGATCGCGGAATCGAGAAACGCCAGTATGTGGGAACCGACACGACTGGTCATCCTGTTGCAACCTTCGGTACACGGTACATCTTTTCTTCGATCGAGCAGAGCACCATTTCGGCACAGTTCCGTCTGAATTACTTCTTCACGCCGGACTTGAGTCTCGAAGCGTACGTCGAACCGTTCGCATCCAGCGGCCGGTACTACGATTTCGGTGAGCTGCCCGCGCCCGGCAGACGTGATTTGCGCCACTACGGCACGGACGGGACGACCATCTCCAAACAGGAGGACGGTTCATACCTGGTCAATGATGGACCGAGCAGCTTCGAGGTCAGCGCCGATGACTTCGGATATCTATCGTACCGCAGCAATGTGGTTCTGCGCTGGGAATTCCGCCCCGGCAGTACCCTGTACCTCGTGTGGCAGCAGAATCGCCTCGGTGATAGGGATCTCGGCAGACTGGTCCGGCCACGCTCGCTCTGGGACGCCCATCGCGCAGACGGGGAGAATTTCCTGGCGATCAAGTTCAGCTATTGGTGGGCAGTCACCTGAGATTGCCCGTACGAGCCCCCAAAGTAGAATCGCCGATCAGGCCTGGCTGAGTCGAAGAGCCGTGCTTCAGTGCGTGTTGAACAACCGTGCGACGTCGCTGTCGAAGGCCGGACAGGAGTGTCCGGCCTGCCAAGGGATGCGATATCAGTGGGCCGGACACTCCTGTCCGGCCTTCTTCAACACGCTGTTCAGCGAGGTCTCCGGTTCCACTCCCACGCAGAGTGAGTCCCAAAGTCCGCGCCTGACCCAGTTTCGAACATGCCGCGGGCGTGCGAGATCCTGCACGGACGTGCACACATGCTGCTGGCCCCAGCCATGAAAGCCGAACACGCGATACTGAAGTGTCACTTTAACAGAAGCGCCTATTTCAAGATCTGGCAATGCAGTCTCATCTTCGGTTATCCCCACTCTCGCCGCCCGAATGAGCGCGGCATACAAATCGCTCGTGATTCGATTCAGCGATCTGGAGAGACCGGGGGCGAATCGATGAAGCTGATTCTAGTAATCGCGCTGACGACGCTGACAATCTGGGGAATCATGACAAGGCAGTTTCCCCAGGTTGGATTGTCCATTCCCGCGGCAGGGGCAATCAGCGCCGGGATGCAGGAGACAGGTTTGACCGCTGCGCCGGGGAAACTTCTGGCCGCGAGCAAGGATCTCGGCACGGTCGTGAAAACGCACCAGCTTGGCGGCTGGCACCTGGCAGCGATCGTGCTTGCCGTACTGATCGCCAGGAAGCTCCTGGTCTGGCTTCTCAGGTAGGCTTACGCGGCCCGAATCGAGCTTACTTCGCACACCCCGGCACAGGCGCCGCTCCACCCGAGAATGTGTAGTCAATCAGGTAGATCACATCGAAGACATCGACAACACAGTCACCATTGACATCGGCGCGATCATACCCTCCTGGCGGCGGCATACCCTCGAAGGCAACCGCGATCAAGGCCACTACGTCGAACACATCCACGACCCCGTCGCCGGTGAGATCACCCAGCACGCCACCGGGCGAAGTCTCGAACCATGTCATCAATGACGTCACCAGTCCCACGGCGTCTGCGGCGCGCATGTAGTACAGTGGCAAGCCGATCAGTGCTGTCTTGCTGATGCCGACGTCCCGACGCGCCGCGACTGGCAGGATCTCGCGCGAAGGATCGTCGGTAGCGGAGTTGTAGAGCGAGATGACCTCGGCCGACGGATCGGCCGTGGTCAGAGTCCAGATGTTCGGGAGTGCGCCATTCCAGTCGGAAGGGACTCTGGCAGTATCGAATACCACGCTGGGGAAGCCGCCGGTACCCAGCCCGCCGACGCAGTCAAAACTGCTGATTCGTGTCAGCGCAGAGACATGGAATAGATCATAGAGGAGACCAGCAGACAAGATCTCATTGGGGATGGTCCAGCCGATGACCGTCAGATTATTCCCGTAAAGCGCGTACCAGTTCAAACTCTCCCTGTTGGCTGAAGGCCAGCGTTTCCATTGGTAACCGTCGTCGATCAGGAATATCGATTTGTACTGCCCCAGTTCAGACCGGTCAAGCGGCGTCGTCTCGTCGAACTGGATGTACCAATGCTGGTAACCTGCGAAGATCGAGTTGTAGACAGTCCACTGATCGGCTTCGCTCGGCCCAGTCATTGGGTCTGTCAGAGCCAGAAGCAAGACATCGCGATCGAATGTCGCGGGGATACCCGACCTGATCGCCGACTGGGCGCTTGTGTTGCCATCGCGGTCCACAGCGGCAACCCGGTAGTAGTAGCGTGTGTGTCCGATGACGGCGGCGTCGGTGTACGAATTCGCTGGCACCGAAGGAGCATAAAGTTCGAGAACCGTCGAGTCCGTACCCCGATAGATCGAGTAGTGATCCAGGTCGAGTTCCACCGGCAAATCCCAACCCAGCTCGATCCGTTGAAACTCAATGTCCGCCGCAACATTGGACGGCACCCGGGGTATGCTGAGAGGGGCCAGACTCGGTTCGGCTCCAACGACCGATTCCCATCCGGCCGAATTCACCCCTCGCACTGTGACATAGCAGAGCTGGCCTTCCGGCAGGTTGTTGATCGTGAAAGACGAGGTCGCAGCTGGAACAAAAGCCGAGTTCGGGTAGTACCCTGAGGAGGATCCCCAGTACACGCGGTGCCCGGTGATGTCCGGCCCGCCGGCCGGTTCCCAGCGAACTTCCAGCGACTGGCCATCACCGACGTCCAGCAGTTCGACCATCTCGACCGGACTCGGACCTTCAGCGGTTGCGAAGGCGGTCATGGCAACCATTCGAACTACGTCGGTCCAATACGATGGATTCAGACGCCATAGCTGGTCCGTATCGTTGTGGTATCCCGGTGAATTGAATTCACCCTCCTCGGCCCAAATGAAATGATAGCCCTGCTGCTCAAAGGGAAGCTGATCGGACGCGGGAGAGTTGGGGTTGATCATTGGCACGAGTGTCGTCCGGCCTGCGGCCAGTTGCACCGCCAGATTGGCATAACCGAGTGACAGGGGCTTTGTATTGATCCACACCAAGTGGTTGTCGACGGGATCGTGGCCGATCATGTCCATGTTGAGCATCAGCTCGATGTTCATCCCGGCCGCTTTCGCTCGTGTGGCATAGTAGTAGCTGCCGACCATCCACTGTTCCTCCGCGTCAAACGGCACAAAGATGATGGTCTTTCGCGACGGGATTTGCGCCAGTACGCGCGCGATCTCCAGAACTCCGGCGGTGCCCGACGCATTGTCATCAGCGCCTGGGGCATAATCCATCGGATTGGTAGTGTTGTAGGAATCGAAATGCGCCCCAATCAGGACGACCTTGTCAGGTTCCGTGGTACCGGTCTTTGTGCAGATGATGTTGTGGCCGATCCCGGGCCAGCCTTCCACATCGAATGTGTCCTGGGTCACGTCGGTGTAGCCGAACGAGAGGAACTTCTGCCGAAGCCAG
>JAGVEK010000560.1 GCA_020058315.1 Candidatus Zixiibacteriota bacterium | reverse complement strand
CCACACAAAGACCAGACTGATCATCGAAAGAAGTTGGAGTGCACGGCGCATGGCGTCCCTCTGCTTGTGAAAGTGGTTCGCCCACAGGGCGAGGGGAAATCAATATTACTTATGAAACGTCCGCAAGAAATCTTCGACTTCGGGGATACCGCCCTGAAAGACTAAGTAGCCATTGTACGGCTCCCGGTCGGCGATCTCGCCGCAGACCGGAGTCACTATCAGCTCTTTGACTTTCGCCAGGTCGTTGGTCTGACCGAGCGCCCATGCCAGTTTGATGTAGGCGAAGTCGGGGAGCATGTCGGTGCGCGGGACAATCACGATCGCCATCGCGTCTTGGCTGCCGCGGTGCGCATAATCCCTAGCGGGAACAGCACGTGTTTGGTGCCGTACCCCGGTCGAGGATCCGGAGGCTCGGGAAACCGCTGACGAAATGCGAGCGGGGCACCACGAATAAAGGGGTCCTGGGACATCGCCCCGGACCCCTCATTTCTGGAGATCGCTCGTACCGCAGGTCTACTCCAAAACGTAGATCCTTTTCTTTGCGCAGATGTCTTTTAGGATCTTCGGCCAGACGGTGACACTGCACTCGCCAAGATGCGCCTTGTTTAGCAAATACATGTATGTGCGCGACTGCCCGATACCTCCGCCGATACTCAGGGGGATCTCGTTTTTCAAAATCGCCTGATGATAGGGCATCTTGAGGAAGTCGAGCTGGTTGGTGAGTTCCAATTGCTTCCTGAGCGTCTCAGCGGTAACACGGACGCCCATGGATGACAGCTCATGGCGGCGCTTGGTTACCGAATTCCAGACCAAGATATCTCCATTGAGTCCGTGCATCGGCTTGCCATCTTTGGACTTGGTTTCGGTTACCCAGTCGTCGTAGTCAGCCGCCCGGAGTTCGTGCGGGTAGCCATCCTGGAGGGTCCAGCCGATGCCGTAGATAAAGACCGCCGGGCATTCCTGCAGAATTGCCGTCTCACGCTGCTTGCGCGGCAGGTCGGGGAACTTGGCCAAAAGGTCCTCGGCGTGGATAAACGTCAGTTTCTCGGGCAAATTGGGATACTTGTCCGTCTTCAACTGCGGGAACAGCTTCTGGACATGGGCCTCAGCGCCTCGAAGAACCTTCCAGAGCTTCTCCACGACCTGAGTCAGGTAGGCCAGGGTGCGCTGTTCGGGAGTGATCACGAGCTCCCAATCCCACTGATCCACGTATGCCGAATGATCGTGGTCGAGGAAGTAGTCCTTGCGCACGGCCCGCATGTCGGTGTAGAGGCCCTCGCCGGGTTTCATCCCGAACTGCTTCAGGGCCATCCGTTTCCACTTGGTCGCTGCCTGCACGACCTGCGCGTCAACCGGATGCTTGTCGTAATCATTGGAGATGTGGAATCCGATGGGGGTGCGTGAGCCATCCCGATCCAGGTAGTCGTTGACCCCGCTTTCCACGTCTACGATCAGCGGAACCTCAACCCGGATGAGGTTGAGCTCCCGGCAGAGGCCTTCCTCGATCGAGTTCTTGGCTGCCGTGATTGCCCTCTGCGTATCCGCCGGGCTCAGCAGCGAGTTGTAGTCATTGGGCAGGACTTTCTCCAGGTCTTCGTAATTGCCGATACCGGGTCCCGCCAAGTCTGCTTTCTTGTCTGCCACCGTCTCGTCTTCCTTTCTCTTGTGCACCTACCTCACAAGTGGCGCCAAGATTGGCGAATCTCCACTGGTTTGTCAATACCCCCGGCCTGCTCTCCTGTCAAAACGCGGATTGACTCCAAGCGACCTCTGGCGCCTCCACGACGATGTGCCCAGATGCCCCCGCCGCTGCGGTGAACGAAAGGTGGAATGCTCCGTGTTGCTCTCGGGCCGTCGTTCTCCTGAACGTGGTGATTCCCGGGGGATCGTGGGGGATTGCCTCGCATTTGGATTGAAGGTGCCGATGGGATGCGCTAAATTGAGTACTCCGGCCATGATACAAGGTCAAATGCCGGAATCGCTTGAATGCGGGAGGGGGAGTTTGACTTCTTCCTCCTTTGAAATCGAACAACTGGAGAGTCATGAAATCAGAGAGCCCGGAACCGAACGAGAGCGGGAAGACGGAAAGAAAGGTAGGCCCCGAAGCCGCCACGGGTGGTCCGGTGCGGGGGTCCAATTTCATCCGTGACATCGTCGAAGATGATCTCCGCACGAACAAGTATGACGGCCGAGTCGTGACACGTTTCCCGCCGGAACCCAACGGCTATCTGCACATCGGCCATGCCAAGTCGATTTGCCTCAATTTTGGTATCGCGATGGAGAACAAGGGCGTCACCCACCTGCGCTTCGACGACACCAATCCCAGCAAGGAGGATGTCGAATACACCGAGGCGATCAAGCGGGATGTCCGCTGGCTGGGCTTTGACTGGGGCGACAAGCTCTTTCATGCATCGGATTACTTCGAGCAGTTCTACGAATTCGCCGTGCAGCTCATCAAGGACGGCAGGGCGTACGTCGACGACCTGAGTTCCGACGAGATCCGCGAGTATCGCGGCACACTTAAGGACCCCGGACGGGAAAGCCCGCATCGTAACCGTCCGGTCGCAGAGAATCTTGATCTGTTCGCGCGCATGCGCGCTGGAGAATTCCCGGACGGTTCACGTGTCCTGCGGGCGAAGATTGACATGTCCTCCGGGAATGTGAACCTGCGCGATCCGGTCATCTACCGAATCAAGCACGAGACACATCACAACACCGGTGACAAGTGGTTCATCTACCCGATGTACGATTTCGCGCACGGCCTTTCCGATTCCATCGAGAAGATCACTCATTCCATCTGCACCTTGGAATTCGAAGACCATCGTCCCCTCTACGACTGGTACTTGGACCAACTGGGCGTTTACCATCCTCAGCAGATCGAGTTCGCGCGGCTGGCGCTCACCTACACGCTGATGAGCAAGCGGAAACTCTTGAATCTGGTTGAGGAGGGTCATGTGTCCGGCTGGGACGACCCCCGCATGCCGACCATTGCCGGGCTGCGGCGTCGCGGTTTCACGCCGGAAGCAATTCGCGATTTCTGCGACCGCATCGGTGTGGCCAAGCGAGACAGCATGGTTAGTGTGGCACTTCTCGAACACTGCCAGCGGGAGGATTTGAACCTGCGTGCGCCGCGGGTCATGGCCGTGCTCCGTCCTCTGAAGCTGGTCGTCGACAACTACCCGGAGGGTCAGACTGAGAAACTCGACGCTGTCAACAATCCTGAGAACCCCGGCAGCGGCACGCGCAAGGTGCCGTTCTCACGGGTTCTGTACATCGAACGCGATGACTTCCGGGAAGACCCGCCCAAGGGATTTTTCCGCCTCGCTCCGGGTAAGGAAGTACGGCTCAAGCACGCCTACTACGTCACCTGCCAGAACATCGTCAAAGACAACCAGACGGGTGAGGTGATCGAAGTGCATTGCACGTATGATTCCGAATCGCGCGGCGGCGGCACGCCGGACGGACGTGTTGTCAAGGGGACGTTGCACTGGGTGTCGGCTGTGCACGCGATCACAGCCACGGTCCGCCTCTACGACTACCTATTCGACAAAGAGGATCCAGAGGAGGGGGAAGATTTCAGAGCGAATCTCAATCCAAACTCTCTGGAAACTCTGACGGATTGCCGGCTCGAGCCGAGCCTTGCCAATGCGAAGCCCGGCGACCGGTATCAGTTCTTGAGACACGGCTACTTCTGCGTTGATCAGGTCGATTCCGCTCCGGGCCGCCCTGTGTTCAATCGCACGGTCTCGCTGCGCGATTCGTGGGCGAAGATGCAGAAGGTCCACGCAACATCCTGAATTCGGCATCAACATGAAGTCAAGAAACGCCGTCGGCCGAGCCTAATTGGCCCGGCCGCCGGGTTGGAGATTTCGCCTGCTGGAGACACCAGGCGATTGTGTGGCCGCGCGTCGCGGCCCGATTGTCTCCCTACTTCCCCTTCTCTCTGAGTTCCTTCCTCAATGCATCCATCTCTTCCCGAAGCTTGTCCATTTCTTCGCGAAGATCCTCCTGAGAACCGCGGAAAGCGCGTTGTGCCCGCCTCATGGCGGGGCCCGGCTCACCCGGCATCGGACGGGCAGTGTACGGACGAGCGCGGAAGAACCGATGGTCGCCGATCCCGGACCACGTATCCGATTCCTCGACCGTCACATCAACCGTCTTCTCTTCATTCCCCCGGCGCAGGACGGTGATGGTCGCCACATCCCCACCGTCCTTCTTCTGAATCTTCTTGCGAATATCTGCGACGTCCTCGACTGGCTTGTGATCTACCTGAACGATTACATCCCCCGCCTTGAGCCCGGCTTTATCGGCGGGACCATCCTTGATCACTTCGTTGATTAATGCCCCGCCATTCTTGGCCCCGAAGTACTCGGCCAATTGGTCGGAGACCTCATACAGCGCCACGCCAACCCGAGAATTGGAAAGCTGCCCCAGTGAAAACGCGGACGCGTGAGGCTGATCCGGCGGAACCATATCAATGTCCGGAATCTCTGGCAGGGGCGCGATACTGCCATCGTCCGTCCACGAAAACTCCCCTTCGGATGATCCCTCTCCGATCGCGATTTTCACCGTCTTCTTGTCCCCATCACGTTGGATCACAAGGGTCTTCGTGTCCCCAGGCTTGCAGTCCTCGATATCCCGGGTCAAACCGCGGACCGACTTGACCTCCCGACCATCGAATTGCAGGATGACATCCCCCTTCAGAACCCCGGCTTTCTTTGCGGGAGAGTCCTTCATCACTCCCACCACGTAGATCCCTTCCGTTGACGGCAGCTTCTCCGATTCCTTCAGATCCTGATCGATCTTCTGGATGTATATTCCCAGCCATCCCTTGGAATCATCACGCTTCTGTTCCGATGCGCCCGATGCCACGGATGTCACGGCCAGCGAGACGATTAGGATCGCCAGCAATAACCGCCCTGCCAGACTCAATGTCGATTTCATGACCATGTCCTCCCTCTTGATTCCTGTTTACTCCCATTCATTCGCAGATTTTTCTACGCGGCTGGTGTCAAGAGGTTCCGTATTCCTCAAAGTCGCCGGTCTTGACGTTCGTCGATACCAGTTGACAATCTCGGTCGGTTGGGGCAATTGATTGGTCTGGAAGGTGTTGGATGAAAAGCAAGACTGAGTACCTGACCATTGAAACCCGGCGAACGCGGGAATATCACGACATCACCGATGATGTCGCCGCTGTCGTGGATAACGCCAAGATCAATGAAGGCATGGTGTTGGTCTCAGCCATGCACATTACTTCGGGGGTCTGGATCAATGACCATGAAGAAGGACTGATCGACGATATCGATGTGTGGCTCGAGTCGCTGGCCCCCCACCGCGACGACTACCGCCATCATCAAACCGGAGAAACCAATGCTGACGCCCACCTTAAGAGCCTGCTGGTAGGGCATCAGGTGATCGTGCCGATCACCGCAGGACGGCTCGATTTGGGACCGTGGCAGCGTGTGTATTACGCCGAGTTTGACGGACAGCGGAAGAAGCGGATCATTATCAAGGCCATGGGAGAGTGAGCGTAGCCAGGCCACATAGGCAACGCGTCGGAGGCAATATGGAAAGAACCCGTTACGAAGTGCGGCGCATCGGCGTGTT
>JAGVEK010000289.1 GCA_020058315.1 Candidatus Zixiibacteriota bacterium | reverse complement strand
ATCAGTGCCAACCGTGTTGTCCTTGGGGGTCAGGAGTTCGACTGCGCCTTCGTACGCGATATCTCGGATCGCAAGAAGGTGGCGGAGCAACTGCGGCGGCAATTGAACGAGCTCCAGTCCATCTACAATCTCAGTGGCGCCGTTACCCGCGCCGGCGCGCTCGAGTCTGTCTACGACGAGGCAATCAGCGGACTGAGCAGAACCTTGGGAACTGATCGGGCCGCCATTCTTCTGATTGATTCCGACGGAGTGATGCGTTTCAAAGCCTGGAAAGGGCTCTCCGACGGATACCGCCGGGCCGTGGAAGGCCATTCGCCCTGGTCACCTGACGCAACGGACCCTGAGCCCATGCTGATCCCCGACGTCGATTCCGAACCGGGCCAGTCAGCACTGAAACCGGTGGTCCTCGCGGAAGGAATCCACGCGCTGGCATTGATTCCGCTTGTGTGTGATCGGCGCCTCCAGGGGAAGCTCATGCTGTACTATGACCGGCCGCATGTGTTCACCGATGAGGAAACTCGACTGGCCAGGACGATCGCGGGACATATCGCCATTGCCATCGGACGCATGCGGGCCGAAGACGCGCTACGCGAGTCCGAGCGCCGCTTCCGGGAATTGCTTGAGAACATCGCTCTCATCGCGGTCACCCTCGATACAGAAGGCCGGGTCACCTTCTGCAATGATTGCCTGATTAAAGTAACGAGGTGGTCACGCGAAGAACTCATCGGTGCGGATTGGTTCGATCGGTGCCTGCCTGCTGACGTGGGGGATCGAGTCCGGCAGATGTTCCGCGAAACCATCCACGGCGGCACCGTTCCGGCCCACTACGAGAATGAGATCCAGTCTCGTGATGGTCAGCGACGATTGATTTGCTGGACCAACACGATTCTGCGCGATCCGCAGGGCAATGTGACCGGCACCGCAAGCATTGGCGAGGATATCACCGAGCGCAAGCAGGCCGAGGAACAGATCATGATCCTCAAACACTCGCTTGATGCGCATCGCGATGGCGTCTACTGGATGGACACCGACAACAAATTCGTGTATGTCAATGATGCCGGCTGCAAAGTTCTTGGGTACGAGCCGCAAGATTTGATCGGGCAGTCGATTCTCGATGTCGACCCGGGCGCATCACGCGAGGTCATGAACCAGGTCTGGGAGATCCTTCGCGCTAATGGGTTCTTTCTCGGAGAATCGGTGCATCGCCGCCGGGATGGCAGCGAGTTTCCGGTGGACATCATGACCACCTACGTAAAGCATGACGGCAAAGAGTACGCTGCGGGCTTTGCGCGTGATATCACCGATCGCAAACGAACCGAAGAGCAGCTTCTCAAGGCCAAGCGCCTCGAGGCTGCGGGCCAGCTCGCAGGGCAGATTGCCCACGATTTCAACAATCTGCTCGGTCCGCTGATCGCCTACCCTGAACTGATCGCCAAGCACCTTGATGGTGATCCGCGCATGCGCGAAATGCTTCATGACATGGAAGAGGCCGCCAAGCAGATTGCCGAAATTAACCAGGAACTGCTGACCATGAGCCGCCGGGGCCACTACAACTTGGAGCCGGTCGATCTGAACCATCTGATTGAGCACAGTCTCCGCACGTTGCCGGCGCCCGCGAAAGTCACTGTTCACAGGGAACTCTCCGCTCGTCTTCCGCTCGTCCGCGGAGGGCCATCGCAAGTTGTGCGCATACTGGCAAACCTGATGACCAACGCCGTCGATTCCATGCCGGAGGGGGGAACGCTCACCGTGCGCAGCAGTCCCGTGCGCCTCGAAGAGCCTCTCAGACGGTATGCGGAGGTCAAGCCGGGTGATTTTGTCCGCCTCGATATTGCTGACACGGGGCGTGGAATCCCTGCCGCCGTGGCTGGCCACGTCTTCGAACCGTTCTTCACGACCAAGAAGGCCGACAAGAAACGCGGCAGCGGGTTGGGCCTTACTGTCGTCCACTCGGTCATGGAAGACCACGACGGGTACGTCGAATTCGAGAGCACTTCCGGCGTGGGGACAACTTTCAGCCTCTTTTTCCCTGTCACGCTGGGCAATGTTGCCGCTCCCATCCCGCTCGCGGACGTCCCCAAGGGGAATGGCGAAAGTGTTCTGGTCGCCGATGACGACTCCCTGCAGTTGCGGATTGCCGAGCGCACACTGCGGCAACTGGGCTACACCGTGCACACCGTCTCTTCGGGCGAGGAAGCGGTCGCCTTCCTGGCTGACAATCCGCAGGATGTCGTTCTGCTGGATATGGTAATGGACGGCATTGACGGGACAGAGACCCTGCGCCGAATCAAGAAGAAGAACCCTGACCAAATCGCCATCATTCTGTCCGGTTTTGCCTGCAATGATCGTGTCGACGAAGCCCTGCGCCTGGGTGCCAGAGGATTCGTCCAGAAGCCAGTGAAGCTTGCGAAACTGGCCGCCATCCTTCACGACGCCCTGAGCGAAAAACGCTCTGCGGCACCCGTGCCCGTCGTGTAACACTTCCAGTTGGCCGCAAGTGTCTTAGTGGGACGGGCATCCT
>JAGVEK010000363.1 GCA_020058315.1 Candidatus Zixiibacteriota bacterium | reverse complement strand
TGCGTTTCGGAAAGTACACCTGGCTCGGCTGGTCGAGTACGAGGAACGCAGGGACCGGCCCCCTGCGTTGCAACAGGAAGTACTGGTGGAGTGCCAGCAGCGCCGCCAGATGATAGGAGAGCCAGTTGGAGCCACTGCCAATCTCAGATAGGTAGTCGTCACGTTCCTGGCTGCGCACCTTGATGGTCAGGTCGTTGATTTCCAGAGAGATAGGATCGTTTGGGCTCTCGACATCAAGGTGTGGCAGAAGCCGGCCCGCATTATTGCTGATGGCATGCAGGGCTCGGCGCTTGTGCGCTTCGACATCCTGCTCACGCAACTCAGCCTCCAGCTGCCGAACCAGTTCCCTCAGGCGCCCTACCTCGTCAACGAGTTCGCTGTCGCTGCCCAGCCGCCGATGCAGGTCCAGAGCGGATTCCAGGTTGCCGACGAAACGCTCGGCCCGTTGCGCGGAAAACTGCCGCTGGCGTGCTTCGTCCGAACGACCCGACAAGGCACGCTTTCGAATCTGGACCGAGCGGAGCCGCTCTGTCACCTGTTCGACCTCTGCGGTCACGCGCTGCAGCTCGCGGTCGAAGGCCGCTGGCAATTCCTTGTCAACACCGGCCTCGGCCTCGACTTCCTGCATCCGCGCTGAAAGCACCGCGAGCTTGCGCTTGGCCGAGTCCGTGTGGCTGCCGCACATCGGGCAGTCAGCCTCATCTTCGGTGTGCGACGCCAACCAACCTGACAGTTGCAGGCGTCCTTGCTGATGTGAGAGAGCAGTCTGGTATTGATCGACACCGACGCTCATGCGATTCATCTCACCAAGTCGATGGCGCAGGGTCGTCAGTTCACGCGATACCACACGCTCCTCGCCCTCAAGGTCGGTGAGTTCGCGCAACGCTTCAGAGATTGTGGAAGAGCTTACCGACAGCGTGAGATCCGTGCGTGCGACTATTTCTTCCAGCTGTTCAATCATCTGATCACGCGACAGTTCCTGCTCCGGCTTAGTAGCCAAACCCAACTCTTGGGCCTCACTGAATTTCGCCTTCAAGTCGGCTAGCCAGCGCGCAGATACTTCTTGGGCGTCCCTGAGCTCTCGCTCCTTCCGGCGCAACTCCTGACGCGCGCGTCCAAGTTCAAACTGCTTAGCCATCAACGCTGGTGTCACAGCCCCGAGTACATACGGGAAGATTTTCCGGAGCTTCTCCCTGTGCTCGTATGTATTGGCCTTGAAGAACAGCACATCCGGATTGGCGACAACGTTCTGCGGCTGAAACGTAAATGCCGCCAGATCGCGAAAGCTGGGACGACCATCGAAACCCGTCGACTCGTCACCGCCCGAGAAGTCGAGCTTGGATAGGCCAGCGAGTTCGTCGAGCATTCGCTTCACTGCGTCTGCATTGATGTTTTTGGCAATGCGGTGTGGGATATCCGTAATCCGCTCCGCTTCCAGCATGTACATATCATCGGTACTACGCTGAGCACCGGGCTCCCGTCGGGCTAGCAGTTTGTCGCCCTGCGCGGTCGCCACCACGACACCGAACCACTCGCAGTACTTACGGATAGTCTTGACCGGGATTGAACATGTCCCCGCGCCCAAGCAGTAGTCGATGATGGGAATGACGGCAGACTTGCCGGTTCTCGACGCACCGCTGATGACGTTCACCTTCCCCAGGTGGAACTGCAGCCGACGCGGCGCGAAGTTGGGGTTGCGCGGCCAGAGCACAATTTCGCGAATCTGCAGATACATATTAGAGCCTTACCTTCAGCGTTGTCGTTATCTCGTGCAGCGTCAATTGTCCGCACCAAGCACCGAGCTTTTCTGCATCGGCCAGAAGTTGCTTCACTTCATCCGGAAGACCGCGCGCCTTGGTGCGCGACAATGGAATTACTACGCCGTCATTGGACAGATGGATCAAGTGCCCGGCGGCGGCCAGTTCTATTGATTGGAGGCTGAGCGCTCGCCAGCGGATCGCACGCTCGTTAATCTGGAGGAGCAGGTCCTGCTTCGATATCTGCGAGTCGCCGAACTTTGAAGCGAAGGCCCGAAGCCCTGAACTGGACCTGGTGCGCCGTAGAAGCTCAGCAGTCGCCTGATGCAGCACAATGGGCAGCACAAGGAACAGTAGTGGTAAGCGCGGCAAATCGCTCTCAGGATGAGCTTCGATGTATCCACAGCAAAAGCGCCAAAGAACGGCAGCGCCGAGTGCTGGATTCTGGATGTTCTGCGCTTCCCGGGCCAGCATCGTTACGCGGCCTTTTTGACCTTGAGCTTTTGCTCGTAATCCGGATGCCATCCGATCGACATATCGTCGGCCAGCCGGTGAAAGCAACCCGGAATGAAATGATCCGGTGGTTGCATTGCCTGCAGGGGCATGGTGAGATCCATGCAATTGGAGTACAGCGCCTGCCCCTGCAGATCGCCTGGCTTGCTGCCATGCTCAATGCCACAGGTGCGTCGCTTGTTCTTCCAACTTCGCTTCAGCGCGGCGTCCAGGTCATCGAACGAGGACCCATCGACTTCCCCGCTGAGAGCCCAGGTAGTTCGATCGGCCGCAGCCATGAGATAGTCGCTCACGGCCTCCAGCTTGTCCTCGAAGGGAAGTCCGATAAGGTCTAATTGTTGAACGAATATCTTTGGTAATTGGCCACGGGATTCCTTATCACTCGGAGGCTCGGCTCGGCTCAGCAATACGGTGTCTCGATCGATCTTGCGCAGGTAAGTTGCGTACCAGCCATAGAACGCGTCGCGAGCAATGACGGCTGGCCGCCCTGCCTCCAGCAACTCATCCACCCGCCGCTTCACGATGCCGCACATGTGGTCGGCAATGTCGACGACTTTGGTGAGGGAAACCGGATGAGTACGAATCAAGGCCTCAATGTCAGCCTGGGGGCTCCCGCTGCCATGAGTCAACTTGAAGTTGCAGATGATTCGCTCCAGGCTTGCCGGAGCTGCATTAAACACGCGCTCCAGGTAGGGAGCGACCTCGTCAGCTACAGTGCTTTTCAATGCGAAGCCCGGCGACTTTCCCCACAATCTGTCGCGCGCTTGCGCAATGGCCGCTCGCGCTTGCTCCAGCGTACAGGCTTTAGTGAATGCCTCAACGAGCTCGCCACCTACTGGACGTGACACATAGATCTCGAAGGCCGTTTTCTCTAGGTCGTAATCGGGATCTGTCGCTAAGGACGTCCAATTGGATAGCGCTTTCCACAGTGACTTGGCACGATCGGCGACTGGATTAGCTGCCAGCGCGCTCTTGCTCTGGATCAGGCGAGTACCCTTGTCTGCCTGCTGCAGCGCCACGTCGTCGAGGTACTCCATACTGCAGAAGCTCCCGGCGGGTGCCTCTAATAGGAGTTGCGTCATCCGCGTGTACTGGAGACCGTAGCCCAATGCTTGGCCAGGCACCTCGGTTCTTCGATTTTTCGAACGGGAGGATCCGCTGCGCTTCGACGTCGCCATTCAGTTCGCCCTCTACTTATCTTTGTGTCATCTTACAATGACTAAGCCATTTATGGCCAAAGCAACTGGATCAAATCTTGCACAAGCGTACTCGATTGAGACTGCCCACACCTAGAATATTCGCTTGAGTTTCACACGGCAGGTTTAGATAAAGTTGCTGCCATTCATTCCTCACAATCGCAATGACCGCATTGGCCGACTTCTGGTTATCGGCCTTTGCGGCCATTCACCACATGCAGGCGATATGACCGCAATGTGTCGAGTAACCGTCATTGACGCCTGAGCTACTCCGAACGATGCTCTGAACTTTTCGCTAGGTCAGGACCGTGCCCGTTGCTGCCTGTGGGGGAAGACGGAACCGCACCATCGCGGCGAATGCCAGAACTGCCAAAGTAGTCGTGCGTCATGTTTCGATGGTTCTCTTCGTCGCTCGGGCGGTCGTGTTGCGATTTCGGTCGCAAGTTTGATGAGTCGCTGAAAAGTCCCGCCATCAACGGCCGTTACTGAATTTCTATTGCCATGTGAGCAACGATCGTGCGCGGCGCGTAGCACCTAAGTGTCAATACTGCAGGGGTGTTGCTGCATCGCGACTACCCGGATGAGGCCAGAGCATTTGCGCCAAGCCGCTCCTGGTCGGCTGCCCGGTGCAGGAACGGCAACACATGACGTGCTCTGGGCACCGGCCAGAGAATCGAAATAACTGCGGGACAAAGCCTTGAATTGCGAAGGCAGGCGCAGCCCGGTTTTAAGCTACTTTTTGGTGAGCCTCGGTGACACGACGCGGCTTGTCACAGTGTGTTACCAAAGTGGCCGCGGCGGACAGCGGCGATAACGGACAATTTGCTCCAGTCATTTTTCCGGAGCATCGCCATGCAAAACTTCCGTTACGCCCTGCCGCGAATTGTCGTTCACTGGCTCGCCGCGGCCCTGATCCTGTTCCTGCTCGTCGCCGGCAGCCTCGTGCTGACCGAAATGCCAAACACAACGGAGAAGGTCGGCAATCTGCGCATCCACATGATTCTCGGCGGCCTGGCCGGCCTGCTGGTGCTGATCCGTCTCGTGCTCGGGCGCGTCCATCCGGCACCGGCGCCCGCCGCCGGCGACACAATGGGCAAAGTCGGCCACGTCGGTAATGTCCTGCTCAATCTGACCATCCTGTTCATGGCCATGAGCGGCATGTTGCTGGTCCTGCAAAGTGGCGCGCTGGATGCGGCATTCTTCGGCGGTGTGCTGCCGGAGGACTTCAAGGCCTTCATCCCGCGCAAGGTTCACGGCCTGCTCTCACGCGTCGCCATGGGACTGATCGCCCTGCACGTGCTGGCCGCGGCGTATCACCAGTTCATCGTCAAGGATGGATTGCTGTCACGCATGGGGCTGGGTAGCCGCTAAGCCGGACTGCCCAATCCACATTTTCGACGAATCGATCATGAAACTACCCTCCATACGAAATCTCGGCGTGATTCTTGCCGGTATTGCACTGCTTGCCGGCCTGATCTGGGTGGTGGTTCGCAGCGGCCCGCTGGCGCCGCCCCGGGCGACGGTGACGATACTGGGTCGAGCCGATGTCGCCCCGATTCTGTTCGGCGTCGGCGTCGTCGAGGCGCGGCGCAGCTATCTGGTGGGGCCGACTGCGGCCGGCCGGGTCAAACAGGTGCATGTCGATGTCGGCGACACGGTTCGCGCCGGGCAATTGCTGGCGGAAATGGAACCGGTCGATCTCGACCAGCGCATGGCCTCGTCC
>JAGVEK010000256.1 GCA_020058315.1 Candidatus Zixiibacteriota bacterium | reverse complement strand
GTGCGCTCGAATGGATCGGCTGGCAAGTCAAGACGCTTCCCGGAATCGCCAACTTCCTGATTCTGGATGATACCGACACGCATCTGTCTCGCGCGGCGCTGGCCGCGGGGTTTGAAGACGTCTGGAATGGAGACTGGGATGCGGGCGTCGCGGTGGAGAAGCTGCGCCGCGCCGCTGCGCGCCAGCCGAAAGTGGCATCAAAGGACGGGGTGGTCACCGGTTCGCTCACCCAATTCAGTTTCATTGACCTCATTCAGATTCTTTCCTCCGGTGCCCGAAGCGTCCGCATCGACCTCAGCAACGGAATCCAGTCGGGTCAGGTGGTTCTCTGGCAGGGGCAGGTTAAGTTTGCTCGTACCGAGCAAACCGAAGGCGAAGACGCGGTCTATGAAATCCTGGCATGGGCAGACGGCGCCTTCACCATGGTGCCGATCTCCTCACCGCCCTCCGCCAATTGTCGCCTTCCCAATCATGCCATGTTGCTCGAAGGGTGCCGGCTCATCGACGAGCGCAAGCGGACACCGCTGGCGGTTGCGCAATCGATGTAGGGTGCATGTTCACACGCACCGCACTCTTGTGAAAAGACCTGAGGTTCTGTCACCGTACCGCATCCACCACTTGCGGTCCAGCGCAAGTTCGGTATCTTTAAGCGATTCACCGGGAGCCACCGATGCCGGCCAATCTGCCGCCACAGTACACCAAGCTTGAGCAGGAATGCAGTCTCGAGAAGGACCCCAAGAAGCGTCTGGCCCTGCTGGAACGGATGCTTGCCGAAATTCCCAAGCACAAGGGAACCTCCCACATGGTCGGGGAGCTCAAGCACAAGATCTCCAAGATGAAATCACAGCTTGAGGCAGGGCTGAAGCACGGCGCCTCGCGCCAGACGTCGTTGGATCACATTCCGCGAGAAGGTGCCGGACAGTTTGCCCTGGTCGGTCCGCCAAATTCGGGCAAATCCAGCATCGTGGGAGCGGTGACACGCGCCACCGTCGAAATCGCCGAATGGCCGTTTGCAACCCGCAAGCCGGTTCCAGGGATGGCGGCATGGGAAAACGTGCATCTGCAGTTGATCGACCTGCCGCCAATCGCCGAAGAGCACTGTGAGCCATACGTCTTCAACATCATCAGGACAGCCGACGTTGCTCTCCTGGTGATCTCGCTCGGCGACGATGATCTTCTCGGCGAATACGATTATGTACTGAACCGTCTCCATCAGGCCAAGATTCGTCTGCATGGCCTCGTCGATCCCGACCCCCAAATTCCGACCGCCGTGGAAAAGACCACGGTTCTTGCGGTCACCGGGATTGACCTGCCCGATGCGGCGACGCGTCTGATGCTCTTGCAGGATGTTGTGGGAGACCGTATACCCATCTGGCCGGTGTCATCGCCCCAGCAACGGGGATTGAAGGAACTACTCGGCGCCTGTTTTGCATCGTTGGGCCTGATGCGCGCGTACACGAAAACACCCGGACACCCCGCAGACATGGATGATCCGGTTTTGCTCACACACGGCGCCACCGTGGCCGACGCTGCGCGCTCAATCCACAAAGAGTTTGCCGAGAAACTCCAATTCGCGAAAATCTGGGGCAAACACATCTTCGATGGCCAGCGCGTCATGGCTGACCATGTCGTCGAAGACGGTGACATCCTCGAATTCCACATGTAGGGCTCCTGAGGGAGACATTACGGCATTGCAGAGAACCTCCCGGCATGTTGCGGTGATATTGGGTGGCCCGGCAGAAGCAAGTCCCGCGCCGCGGGACGACGCGTATGGTGGGGGGGGTAGGGTACGACAACCCCACCATCCGCGCGCCGCCGCAAGCGGCGGCAGGCTCCTGGTGGGCCACCACGACCGATCTCCCGCCCCCCCGGATTTCACAACCTCTTGCATTGTGCACGACATGCATCCCTCCCGTCCCGTCACCCATCCCGCTAAGTTGAATACGAAATTCATCTTGCGAGTTGCCCGGAACACACGTATCAATCAACTGTTTAGCAGGGGAGGGGGCAGCCGGTCACATGGGAACCAGCATGAACGAATCGATCATGGATACAAAGAGCAAGGTGTTCTCCGGCACGCGGCGGGACATTCAGCGGCCGGATCGCGACCAGCACCCCAGAACACCGGGTATGTCGGGCGTTCGCAACACCGGGGTCTCGTCTCCGGCTTCGGCAGACGTCGCCGCGAAAGAGGCGCCTCATGCGGGTCTGACGTCCGAGCAGCTCCTGCTTCTCTACCGCTGGATCTACACCTCGCGGCGTGTCGACGACATGGAGCGCAAGCTCAAGACCCAGTCCAAAGTCTACTTTCAGATTTCCGGTGCCGGCCACGAGGCGGTGCTGGCTGCCTTGGGGATGATAGTGCGCCCCCAGGTTGACTGGCTCTACTGCTACTACCGTGACCGCTCGCTCATGCTGGCTCTGGGTATGGCACCCCAGGAAATGCTGCTGGATGCTGTTGGCTCCGCTGACGGGCCTTCCTCCGGCGGGCGGCAAATGCCGTCGCATTGGGGACTCAAGCGCGTCAATGTCGTCACCAAATCATCAGTCACCGGAACCCAGTTCCTGCAGGCGGTCGGTTGTGCGCAGGCAGGCAGGTATCTCAACAACATGCCGTCGATCGGCGCCGATCAGGTCGCGCATGATCCGGAAGAAATTACCATTGTCACTGGCGGCGACGGCACGACCTCAGAGGGAGAGTTCTTCGAAGCCATCAATGCGGCCTGCCTCGAAACGGCCCACGGCCAGCTTCCGGTCCTCTTTCTGATCGAGGACAACGGCTACGCCATCTCTGTTCCCAAATCGCAACAGACCGCCGGCGGCTCGATCTCCAAGATGCTCAGCGGTCTCGTCGAGCGAGGACTGCTTGAGATCGTTGAAGTCGATGGCACCGATCCGGTGGCCAGCTATCAGGCATTCCGTCGCGTCGAGGATCGTCTGCGCAAGGAGCGGCGGCCTGTTCTTGTTCACGCCCACGTCATCCGTCCCTACTCCCATTCCGAATCCGATGACGAGCGCACGTACAAGACCCCCGAGATGAGGGAGACCGAGCAGGAACGCGACCCCATCAAGACTTATCCGCAATACCTCGTGAAGCATGGGATTGCCACTGAAGCCCAGCTTGAAGCCCTGCGCGCTGAAGTTGACGCCGGTATTGAAGCTGGTGCCGTGCAAGCACTGGTAGCACGGCGTCCCGACCGCGGGTCGGCGGCGCTCTATGTGACCTCGCCAGATGTTGACTTGGCGTCCGATCGCTTTCTGTCGGAGCCCAGCTTCGAGGGCCCTGATCTCACCATGATTCAGGGGATCAACAAGACTCTGTTCGATGAAATGGCTCGGAATCCCAAGATTGTCGTCTTCGGGGAGGATATCGCCGACGTAGGTGATCCCGAATTGCTGGGTAAAGTTCCCGGCAAGGGGGGAGTCTTCAAGGCCACCATCGGTCTGCAGAAGGAGTACGGCTCCCTGCGCGTCTATGACTCGCAACTGGCTGAAGCGACCATTGTCGGTACCGCGACCGGCATGGCCACGCGTGGACTGAAGCCGGTCCCAGAAGTACAGTTTGGTGACTACATCTGGCCGGCAATGCTGCAACTTGTCGATGAAACATCGAAGATCCGGTGGCGTTCGAACAATGGGTTCTCCTGCCCGATGGTGATCCGGATCGCGGTCGGTGGATACCTGGGTGGATCAGGCGCGGTGTACCACTCACAGTCGATTGAAGGGACGTTCGCTCATTTCCCCGGACTGCTGGTCGCCATGCCGTCGAATTGTATCGACGCCGTCGGCCTCTTCCGCACCGCCCTGCGGGGCGATGATCCCGTCCTGTTTCTCGAACACAAGCGGCTGTACCGCCAGCCGATTCTCAAGTCGCGCTATCCTGGCCCGGACTACATGGTCCCATTTGGCCGTGCGCGCAAGGTTCGAGAGGGCGATGCGCTGACCGTCATCACTTGGGGAGCGACAGTTCTCAAGGCCAACGCCGTCGCGACGAAGCTGGCGCCGGAGGGAATCAGTGTCGAGGTCATCGATCTCCGGACAATCGTGCCGTGGGATCGCGACATGCCCGCTGAGTCAGTGTGCAAGACCGGCAAAGTGCTGGTTCTCCACGAAGACGTCCGCTTCATGGGATTCGGTGCCGAGGTGGCCGCCTGGATCGGTGAGAATCTCTTCGACGATCTCGACGCACCCGTGCGGCGTGTCGGCGCGATGGATACTCCGGTCGGCTACGGACCCGAGCTCGAAGACGCGATCCTGCCCCAGAACGACGACATCGAACGGGCGATGCGAGATTTGGCGGCGTACTAATCCCTGCGAAGCCTCGGGTGCGTGATACACGCACCAATGGTCGTTCAGGTAGAGTGCGTGATTGCACGCACCTTCTTTCTGTCAGAGATTCCAAACCTCACCGCAACACGACCATCTTCCGTGTCATCGCCACACTTCCCGTCTCGAGGCGATAGAAGTACACACCCGACGACACGGGACTCCCCATGTCGTCCCGCCCATCCCACCTTGCCAGATAGGTTCCGGCTGGTTGTGTCTCCTCCACGAGTTGCCGCACCGACTGGCCAAGGATGTTCGCAATGACCAGACGCGCGTGACCTGAGGAATGCAGCGTGTATGGAATCACCGTCTCGGCGTTGAATGGATTCGGAAGGTTTTGTGCAAGGGTTGCGGTCGTCGGTGGATCTGTTGTCGGGGGATCATCCGCGACCCCTGTGGTCATCGTGACAGTGATCGTACCAGACATGCCCAGATGGAACTGGCAGAAGTAGGGGAAACTCCCCTCGGCGCTGAATACCCGCGAGTACGAGGTGTGGGTTGGAGAATCAATCGGTCTGTCCCACAGTGCTCCTGCGTCCGGGGCCCCTCGGATGCCTGATGTCGTCGTGTGGAATCCGCTTGCCCACACCCACTTGACCGTATCTCCCCGTGCAATGCTCGGCGAACCTGGATTGAAGAAGGTATTCCCGACCTGGATGATATGAGTCGTAGCCGCTTGCGCGGTGCCCCCGGCAAGAACCAGCCATAGACCCAGCGTGACATTCGCTTTTCGCATTTCCCCTCCTGTGCTCTCGTGGACCGTCTCTCCGTTCGGTCAGAACATAATCAGGACAACATTGGTTCCCTTTGATTCAGCGGATGTCCAAGGCCTTGACCGACTTGCCTTGACTTGGAACACATCTGAAGGCTACCATTGCCTTGAGGCCGCCGAGGCGGTCCAGGAGGCGAAATGCGACTGAGACAATGGGTTGCGAGTATGGTCTTGGCGGGGCTGACTTTGGGCACCCAGGCGTGGGCTCAAAAATCCGACTCTGCGTACATTCCCGACCTCGAAATCTTCATGCAGATCGGGGCGAACGCATCACCGCAGGTTTCGCGTGACGGGACGGTTCGGTGCTTCACTTCTTCCATGTCCGGCGTCAGCCAGTTGTACCGGAAGGATCCCAATGGCTGGCCGTGGCAACTGACACTCTTCTCCGATGGCATCGATTTCTACGCGCTCTCGTACGACGGCCGCTCGGCGATTGTGGGGGCCGCGATTGGAGGCTCGGAGCAGACCAATCTCTATCTCATCGATATTCGCACCGGCCGTTTCCAGGCACTGACCGACCTGAAAGGCAAGCAGGTCGCCGATCCGATGTGGTCCGATGATGACAGCCGCTTTTACTACCGTTCGAATGAAGTCAATGGCACGGACTTCCATGTTTTCGAAATGGAGATCGCGACTCGCAAGACCCGGCCGGTCTTCGTTCAGGAGGGTTTTAACGGTCCGACAACAGTGAGCAAGGATGGCAAATGGCTGATCGCCGCCTGGTACCCATCGAATGTCAACAACGATCTCTTTCTGGTGAATTTGGCCGATGGAAAGTCCGAGCTCCTGACCGCCCACGAGGGAAATGCCGAGTACAATTCCCCGAATCTCGCGGGCGATGGTCAGTCGGTCTATCTTCTGTCCAACGCCAATCCCAGCGGCGTCATGCGTCGCGCGCGTCTCGACCTGAAGACCAAAGTCCTCCAATTCCTCGATACCACTTCCATGTGGGAAGTCGAGGGGCTGACGTTGTCGGATGACAGGTCAAAGATGGCGTGGATCGTCAACGAGGACGGGTACGGCAGAGTGAAGTTGCTCGACCTCAAGACCAGCCAGAACCTGCCGGTGCCGCCGCTGGACGGCATGATCGGCAGTGTCTCATTCGATGGGCCGGATGCCATCGTGTTCACCTTCAGCAGTCCGGCCGACCCGTCCGATTGCTGGCGCTGGAACTTCCGTACCCAGAAACTGGAGCAGTGGACCTTCGCCATCATGGCGGGCATCGACAAGGCCACGCTGGTGCGTCCGCAACTCGTGAAATTCCCCAGCTTCGATAGTCTCCAGATCAGCGGCTTCCTCTACCTGCCACCGGGCGCAAAGAAGGGCGACAAGATCCCCTTCATCATGGATGCACACGGAGGTCCCGAATCCCAGTTCCGGCCGGGGTTCATCCGCAACATCCAGTATCTCGCCCTCAACGGCTACGGCATCCTGGCCCTCAATCCGCGCGGGTCATCCGGCTATGGCAAAGAATTCACCGACATGGACAACTACAAGGACCGCTGGAAATCGGTGAAGGACTACGAAATGGCCGCCCGCTGGCTGATCGATCAAGGATACGCCGCTCCCAACAAAATCGCAATCAAGGGCGGCTCCTATGGCGGCTACATGACCCTGGCGGCGCTTACGACCAACCCCGACCTCTACGCGGCGGGTGTTGATGAGGTCGGGATCGCCAACTTTGTGACCTTCCTGAAAAACACCGCTCCATACCGTCGTGCCTTGCGAGAGTCCGAGTACGGTCCGCTGGCCGACAGCGCGTTTCTGCTGGAGATTTCGCCCGTCACTCATGTCAGCAAGATCACGGCGCCGCTTCTGATCATCCACGGCGAGAACGATCCCCGAGTTCCTGTCGGGGAGGCGCGTCAGATGGCCAAAGCGATTTCTGAACGCGGAGGCGTGGTTGACACATTGATTTTCCCGGATGAGGGACACGGGGTAGGCAAACGCGCCAACATTCTGGTGGCCTACCGCCGCATTGTAGATTTTCTGAACGAGCAACTGATAGGGAAGAAGCCAGCCGGGGGGACAGGACAGTAATAACGCCTGCCGACCGATAACCCGTAGGGGCGCATGGCATGCGCCCTCGTCCGCCAAAGGCGGACGATCAAGTTTAGCAGGATACCAAGCCGGCGTAACTCAGTTGGTAGAGTAGCTGATTTGTAATCAGCCAGTCGGGGGTTCGAGTCCTCTCGCCGGCTTTTTTTATTCCCGGAAAAAGTTGAACGGCAAGTGGTTGCCGGGCGGAAATCCACTGCAACTGATAATCAACTCAAAAAAAACGCCGAGTGGCGAAGCAAGACGCCACCCGGTGGTTGGAAGCTGGCATTACCGCCGCCAAGGCGATAACACCGACCCTTTATGCGCGCTGGTCCTGTCGGAGAATGTTCGCTTTCTGCTGCTGTATAATCCTTCGTTCGCTCGTTAATTCCGGCCTGTCTTCGGGCTAGGGGACGAATTGAATCATACCCCTGTCCGATCACTTCTCCTGTGTGGCATTATCCTATTGTGCGACGCATAAGTCAATACGCAAAAAATACGGTATTAATGCGTATTATATATTGGTAGTATAAATTGTGGGACTTGGATAGGACGAATATTTATAAGGCAATTTCGGACAAGGAGATAAATCAGATGTCGAATTCAATTCTTGGCAAGATAAAAGTCGCCTCGGGTTGTCGGCGGTCAATTTACCCGAATCTCCAGCAGATTATTCCCCCCCAATTTGTCGAAATGGAAATCTTATGACCAATTATGACGACCAGGAAACGGTGGGTAGAAACGGCGCCGGCGCGACAGACACAATTGATCTATACCGTCAGCTTTTCGAAAACGCCCAGGTCGGCCTGTACCGTTCGAAACTCGACGGTTCGGCCTTTCTGATGGTCAACAAAAAACTGGCCGAGATGTTCGGTTACTCCGTCGAAGAAATGATGTCAATGCCCTCCTCGGTACTCTGGGCCGACCAAAACGACCGCGACGAAATGGTGCGGCAGATCCGTTCATCTGGAAGTCTGTCCAATTTCGAGGTGCGAATTCGGGCAAGAAGCGGCGAGATTTTGACCGTGCTGGCTTCAATCAAAATCTGGCCCGACCGGGGGTACCTCGAAGGTACCGCCATTGACATCACCAAGTTCAAGCAGGCCGAACAAGAGTATAGAGAATCGACGGAAATGTGGCAGTTTATTGTCGAGAATTCTCCGGATTATATTACCCTGCTGGACTTTGACTTCACTGTCCGGTATATCAATAAGACGGTACGGCTGTCCTCAAAGACCGATATACTCGGTCAATCCGTTCTTCGCTTCATCGATGAAGAGTCCCTGCCGCACGTGCAGGACGTCCTCGAACGTGTCCGGCGCACGGGCCAACGGGACCGCTATGAGGCAAAAATCAGGCTGCCGGACGGCTCATGCCGCTTCTATGAAACGCGCGTGGCCCAGCTTATCCGTGCGGGGAAGGTGGAATCGCTGATCCTCAGTTCTTCGGATGTTACTGCGCGCAAACAGGCCGAGGAAGATTTGCGAAAGTTTAAGGCGATTTCGGATAATGCGCGGTATGGCTCGGCAATTGCCGATATGACGGGCCATCTGGTTTATGTCAATGAGGCCTTTGCGGCCATGCACGGCTATTCTCCCCAGGAGCTGGCCGGCAAACATCTGTCGATTTTTCATACCCCCGAGCAGATG
>JAGVEK010000238.1 GCA_020058315.1 Candidatus Zixiibacteriota bacterium | reverse complement strand
GATGCCAGCCGCCACCCGCATCAATGAGCGAACCTTTACCCATTCCAAGCTGGCCGAGGTTCGACACTCCCAGAGACATTTGCGCATTTGCAACCGACCTGACCATCCCCTGCTTCGGCAGACCGCAGACGGTTCGCACGGTGTCGACCCACTGCCCCAGAAGCGAGTCGCCGCTCAGAGTCAATTCGAAGGACACCGAGTCACCGATCCGGGTCGCCGGGGCGGCTGAGATTGTGAAGGGCGAACTGGAAACCTGAGTGGCCTTGCCGGCGGGAAGCGCCGTGAAACGGGCCGTGTCGACCAAACAGGAGTAGCCGCTTGTCAGAGGCCGAAGCCGGCCGAGCAGGCTCTGGATATCCGTCGTTTCGGTCTGGAGAGAAACAATCAGATCCACGGTTTCGCTGGGGCTGAGGATGCCATCACCGGCCGCGTCGACATTCGCACCGGCGACCGTGACCTCTGATCCGGGGGGGGCAGGGACCGCCGCAAGAGCCGCAGGCAGATTGATCAATCCACGACCCGACTCATTGTCCTCGCCGGGATCGCCGACGTCGGTCGCGGTGCTGAGCAGCGCGAGCTTGATCTCGTCCGGTGTGAGATCCGGATTAAATTGTCTGAGCAATGCGACCGCGGCCGCAACATGCGGGGCGGCCATGGAAGTGCCGTTCAGCCAGCGATACGACTGTCCTTTGTAGGAAGAGCGGATTCCCACTCCGGGAGCGACCACCTCGGGCTTGACCGAGATGCCGTCGCATGCCGACGGGCCGCGGCTGGAGAAGGAAGGCACAACATGTCCTGGGAGCGTTTCATCCGTAGCACCGACCGAGAAGGTGCTGGAGGGTGATCCGGCGTGATCCGCCGGGTTACGAATGGTCATCGAATTCGGGCCTTCGTTGCCGGCCGCGAAGACACAGACGATGCCCATCGCTTCCACATTAGCGATCGCCTGGAAGAATACCGAATCGCAGGCGCTGATAATCGATTGCGAGATTCCCCAGGAGTTGCAGACGACATCGGGCACATCGCCGGATGTGGCCGGATTACCATCGGGATCGGCGACCCATTGGAACGCGTTCAGAATGTCGGCAATGGTTGTGCCGAGCGCCGAGCCGCGATCGATGACCGCCGCCGTGATCCACTCGGCATCGGGGGCGATGCCGATTGTGTCGGCCCCGGCGCGCCCGACCATGGTGCCCATGACATGGGTCCCGTGGCCGTTGTTGTCCATCGGCGCAGGAGCATCCAATGGATCGAACCATGCCGCAGCGGTGTCGCCATTCAGACCTCGCCAGTTGCCTGCCAGTGCCGGATGAATACCTTCAACACCGGTGTCAATCGAGGCAACCAAGCGGCCGTGTCCGGTCAGACCACGTGCCCAGAGGGTGCGGGCACCGACGGCTTCGATGTTCGATCCAGCGGCAGCAGATGGAGAGACTGGAGCGGCGGTGGCGATTGGTTCGATGAGAGTCACGGGAGCATTCGTGTAGATCCTGGTCACATCGTTCTGCGCTGCGAGATACATCAGACCGGCACGGTCTGTCTGTACGTGCATCATGCTCGTGATCCAGAATCTATCGAGCACGCGCGTCCGATGGCCGGCCGAGGCCGCGAGGGCGCTTTGTACGGACGACTGAGTCTTCGCTGCCAAAGAACGCAGTGCGGTTTCCACCTGCAAATGCCGCGCCTTCAAGCTGAGTTTTCCGGCGGTGGATTGTTCGATGGCCGTGGAGATCTGTGTGGAACCGGTGGTCGCGACCAGCACGTCAAAGATCGTATCCAGCGGAGAGGACTGGAGCGCTCCAGCGAGATTGGCGTCGAGTGTGGCAGCGACCTTGGGATCGAGGCCGAACGCACATGCCGCCACCGGGGCCAGCATCATCGAGAGTGCGATCATCGTGAGGAACTTCTTCATCTGCTCATGCTTTTAGCAAAGCCGGTGCCGCTGTTCAGAAGTTAACCTATTTGCAGCGCCGATTCCAGTCACGCGGGGAATTCCGTAACCAGTTACATACCGGGGACTTCCGATTCCGGAGCGGGAACGAGCGGGGTGGCTCCGAGGAACTCCACTGGTTATACGTTGCAGGACAATGCACAGGACGCAAAGAAAATCACACTTCGGTCTGATCTTTGGGGAGTCTGCAGAGCGGTCGACGGGTGGCGATCTTCAGGCGATCTGGCGGGCTCGTCGAAGATCAGCGGCTGCCCACGCGTTGGGGTATCCTGCACGTCACGCGTTCAGGACAATCGCCCTACGGATCGAGAGGCCACCGCGGCCACCAAAACTGAAAAGGAGGAGCCCGGTCCGCCATTGCGGCGGACCGGGATGAAAAACCCAACAGGTCACGGGTCGGGTCACATTATTTGATCAGAAGCATCTTCCGGGTCTGGGAAAACGAGCTGGTATGGAGGGTATAGAAGTACACACCGCTGTTCACTGGATTCCCTTCAGCATCATGTCCATCCCAGTCGAATGTATGATTCCCCCCGCCAAGATTTCCGCTATAGAGATCGCGCACGACCTGGCCGAGGATATTGTGGATGCGCAGTTGAACGTGCGAGGGGGACGGCAGCGAGAAGTTAATTGTGGTGCTCGGGTTGAATGGGTTGGGGTAGTTTGGCTCCAGACGCCAGTCAGATGGGGCGGGACTTCCGGTCAGTTCCTCGACGCCGGTGGGGCTTTGCACGGCGGCGCGGATCATGAAGTTTCCAGCGTCGAAGTAATACCACCCAAACGCATTGTCATACCAGACCGAGCGGTTGGCGGCGATGTTTGAGGTGTCGGTCCCAACACCAGGCGCGGCCGGCGAACTGGGGAACCACCACAGGATCACAAAGAAGTTCCCCGACGTGATCACGGGCTGCTGGCCTTCGGGAATGATCACGTCAGCCCAGCCCGAGTTGGTGTCCGCCGAGACCACAAACGGACCTGCGATAACGTCTCCCGGAGGCCCGTCCGCGTCGGCCTGGATGGTGAGGACAACAGAGACGGTATCATTGAGGAGAACACGCAGGTGGGAAACGATGGCAGGGTAGCTTGCGGGAGTGAAATTGACCCCGAAGGCATTGCCGTCGTAGATGTCGGATTCAATCCAGAACTGCTCTGGGACTCCGTCATCATACCGGATTTCATGTCCGGGCTGGACTGTGTACCGGAAGGGCAGCATCGCTCCCGCCGATGGATCTGTCGCCGAGTTCATGGCGGGCGAATTGTCTTTGGCAAGGATGTAGTAGCGCACATTCGTTCCCGCAGAAAACGCCGGGATCGAGCCGCGATAAACTCCCACGCTCAGGGACATGGGGGCGGACTGATAGTTGATGCCGTCGGTCGAGTAGCGAATCGTGGCACTGCTGATCCCGCTTAAGTCACTCACGTGCGCGGCCAGATTCACCGGTCCATCCGACGAGAACGCGGTGCCAACCGGCATGTGCCATACGGACGGCGGTGTGATGTCGGCCCCATACAGCTTGACATAAGCGTGCATCACCAGATCCATGTTCGAGGCCGCAACCCACGCCTCCGAGGGCGCGTGGTAGGTTGTTCGCAATGTGCCGCCGTCATCATCAAACGTGGGATGGGGCGTCGCAACCTGCATGATCTTTATGGCCACGTGGAAGTCGTCAGACCCGACGTCGATCGGCGTCGGGAAATCGACCCGCTGCTCGCTGAGATCACCAGAGGCATAAATCAGGAACGGTCCGGCCTTGACGACCCCAGGACCACCCCCACCATCGTCGGAGTAGATCGAAATCGAAAGCGGTCCGGCGGGCTGGTAGGTGACGAGAGTGATATAGACCAGAGAACAGGCCTGGGTGGGCGTGAATCGAACGGCCCACTCTGCGTTCACGACGTCGTCGACAGGGTCATAG
>JAGVEK010000306.1 GCA_020058315.1 Candidatus Zixiibacteriota bacterium | reverse complement strand
TCTGGCGGCGATGACAGTTCATCACTGAGACAGTCGATCTCACACATGAACGTCACTCCCGCGAAGGCGGGAGTCCAGGAGTGTGAGCGGTTGGATTTCTCCGTTCAGGTGTGTGACGGGAGGCCGGATCCACCACGGCGGATGTCCGGCCTTTCAATCTGCTATGAGAGGCGCTTTTTCAACATGCCCCGGGGGCAGGGCCACGCGGCCGGAGCTGTCACATCAGAACGTAAACCGCCACGCCCCCAGTGGCGCCGGACCGCTGCCGGACACATAGTTCAACAGGTACGTCCTGTCGGTCGCATTCAAAGTGCCGTCGTTGTTGACGTCGCCGCAGTAGGTGTCCGGGTAAATCAGATTGCCGGACGAAAGCCAGCAGACGTCGGCCAGGTTGACGCAACCGTCATCATTCACATCGCCACGCGCGAACCCCGCCCAACGCGCGGCGCGTTTCGCGACCTCAACGCCGAGAGCGTCAATCGTCGCGACGTCGTTGGATGTGGCGGGAACGGCATACAAAGCCTGCACCACATTGTAAGTCCCGCCGGCAGGCAGTGTGAAACCCTTGTTGACCAGGAACGCACCGCGATCAGTCTGATACCCGCTGGGACCTTCAGAACCCATCTCGTAATAGCGATATGGCGGTCGAACCGCCAGGAACCATCCATAGGCTCCGTCCACCGGATAGTAGGCACCACTAGGCCAGCAGGGAAAGCCGCAAAAGCCACCCAGGAGTAATGACGAGATCTTGTGTGGCGTATTCACAGTCGGATCCACGCCGCAGTAAGCCGTAGGGAGGTTCGGGTCAAACATGCCAAAGGCATACCGAGGGGTGACCGCGTCCCACTGGGCATAACCGTTGAAGTTGTCCGACAGCAGACCGACGTTCGTGATGTAGCTGCCGACGACATCCCAATCGATAAACGAGCCAGCCTTCAGTTCCTTCAGCACCGCATCGCGATTCTCGAGCTTCCACGAGATCAGCTTGAAATCACCGTACACCGGATCGTGCGCTCCGACCTCGGTTTGAATGACGTTTACACCCATGGAAGAGAGTGGGCTCGTCGGAGGATACCACTCGTTCGTATCAGCGAATGCCGAACGGACCCAGGCACCCATGATCTCGACGGGTTGGCCGGGGCAGCCACCCTGACGTCGCCATCCCAGATGAATGTTCGATGCCGCGTCAAAACCGCAGGTGCTGTCGGACGGACGTGCATTTGGCCGGTACAGTTGATGGAAGTCATGATAGTCGATTCGGAACTGCACACCGCCAAGCGCCGCCGACGAATCACCGAGCAAGAGGAAGCCGCCATCATACAGGTTGCCGTTGTCGCCGGCGTCAGCGCCCCAGACAAGCGCTCCGGGATATCCGTCACCCAAGGCACCGTGGTTCCATGCCTTCTCGGAGTTCACCGCAGCGAGAGTGTTCCAGGTCAGAGTCGTGTTCTGCTCGGGGCACCCGCCCAGGTAATGAACAACCAGACTCGGGTATCCCATGTTCGCGTAAGTCAGATCCTCCGGATAGAAGTCCGGGTCATTGTTGACCGATTCGATGGTTTCATCGTCCATGCCACGACCCAAGTCGGTGCCGTCGTAAGTCCACGATACGTTGGTGATCCCGTCACCGGGGATTGGATTGCGGCTGTAGATCACGTTCGATGTCCGAAGAATGCCAGTCGCCGCGGCCGCGTTGCTGGTGGCACGCCCGCTGGCCTGGAATGCCTCACTCGCTTTCTCAATCGCCAGATCGTGAGAATTCAGTTCCCCGTCGACAAGTACGAGCCCGGCTCTGCGCAACTGCTTGGGGGTGCCGTCGAAGTACGAAGTGTAATCGTTGCCAGTCTTGAACCTGGACATTGTCGCAGCGTATTCGGTGTGGAGGGTCGAGTACGACTTCGCTGCTGCGCTCACGGGTAGGTCGTAGAGATTCGTGGCTGTGATGTTGAGATCGGCGCAGCCGTCATTGCCGTAGACGCCGGGCTCTGTGTGGAACAGGCCTGAGCCGCTGTTGAGCGGCACCTGGATTTCCGTTGAGTAGACATACTGGTGCAGGAATGGGCGTTCGGGCTGGCCGAACCGCCACGCGGTCACGACGCCCGCACCCGCTGGTCCGGTGACTGAGCTGCGCGCGCTCACGATGGCGTAATCATCCCCGGTGATCCGGTGGTGCGCCAGCGCTGTGCCGTTGACAATGCCGGTGAACTTGCGCCGCCACTCCGCCGACAGATCGGTAGCGTTCAGTAGGTACCAGTATCCGAGCCGGTCACCGGCGAAGAGGTAGTTGTCGCACGTCAGGGTAACCGGTTGCGGCACCGAACCGACGCCATTGGTCGCGAAGTTGTGCACGGCTGTGCCGTAGAGTTTGTCGACCATCAGGACCCCGGAGGACGGATTATCCTGCGGGATATACAGGAAGTTCCGGCCGATTGTCGGGGCGGCGTAGAGTGTCGGGCCTTGGGCACGGCGCCACTTGATTGCCGCCGGATCCAGTGTCGGGCCTGGACCAGCCAGCGACTTGTCAATCGCGTACCGATGACCCGAGTAGAGCCCTGTGGCATTGTAGTAGGTCGCGGCGTAGATCATGTTTCCTTCGACGGAGACCCCGCCGGGCCACCCCTCCTGGGCCGCGTTCGCGTCTTTGTAGTTCCAATTGATCGCGCCGGTCGCAGCGTTGATCGAGTAAAGCGAGCCGTCGCCGTAGAGGTAGCTTTGGTAATTCGCAGTGCCGACATAGAGGTTTGTGCCATCGAATGAAGGTGACAGCCAGGAACCGCGGTCGAGCATGATCGGGTTGGTTCCCCAGCCACCATAAAGGTAGCCGGTCCTGGCATCCAACGCGTACAGCCATCCGTTGCTGGTCCCAGGCGTCTCCGTGCCAACCGCGACAACGCTATCGGACCCGACCCGGTAGACTGCCGTCGCGCCGAAACGGTTGCGCGTGGCCAAAGGACCGTGCGCCGCAAGACTCAGGCCCGGACCCGTCAGGTCGTTCGACCAGAAAACCGTTGTCAGCGTGGTATCCCAGCAGGAAATCGAGAGGGCGGTACCGCCCGTCATGAACACGCGGTTGCCTTCCACCGAAACGTTGCTGCGCACTTGGCCGCCCATGTACGGAAACACGCCCACGCTGTTGCCGGGCGTGCCGGTGGCCAGATCGAACGAGTTCACTTCATAGTCCGTCGACACATAGACCTTGCCGCCGGCGATGACGGGATTCGTGAAGTTCGACAGGCGCGGCAGGAATTTCGACCACTGTGCTCCAACCCCGCACGGATTATCGACACTCATTGCACTGGCACCGGTCCTCTGATAATCGTGCATCCATGTGTTCCAGTCATCTGCATCGGGGGACGGACAAAGAGGTGGGATGTCGATCACGTCCTCTTCGCAGATGTTGGCGTCGAGGTAGATCTCGTCGTGGTTGCCGTAGTAGTCGCCCAAGTACCACCAGTTGCCGGAAACTTGAGCCACCGAATGAGGTTCATCGCCGCACATGCCGGCTGTGATTCTCCTGGCCAGCACGGCCCAGCGGTTGGGAAGTCCTCCCGCAACGCCGATCGTGACGAAGAGGTCATGTGGCAGGCTGCCGTTGAGAACACCCCAGACGACGTCGGGAATCGGGACGTCATTGGTCAGCGGGTAGTCGTGCAGGCTCGCATTCGGAATGGTGACCGAGTAAAG
>JAGVEK010000157.1 GCA_020058315.1 Candidatus Zixiibacteriota bacterium | reverse complement strand
TCCATCCCCCGTGCCAGGGTCACCGCGGGTATGCCGAGAATCTCGGCGATGCCCAACCCCACCTGTCCGGCATTGGTGTCGGCGGCCTGGCGGCCGGTGAGGATGAGGTCAAAAGCGCCCACCTTCCTGATGGCCGCGGCCAGCAAGGTGGCGGTGGCGTAGCCGTCAAGGTGACAGGGCTCCACCAGTGGATCCTCGACCAGGTACGAGTCGTCAACCCCCACGGCGATCGCCTTCAGAAAGACCGCGGTTGAGAGCCTCGATCCCATGCTCAGGAGTGACACCGTGCAGCCGTGCTTCTCCTTGAGCCGGATCGCGGCCTCGAGCGCGTTCTCGTCAAAAGGGCTCATGACCGGCGGTATCCCGCGGGGCGTGATCGTCTTCTGACGGGGGTCCACCTCGAACGCCGAGGGCGGCCCCTCGGGATCCGGTACCTGTTTGGCGCAGACTATGATGCGTTGCATGGAAACACCCCGACCCCGGTCATGACAGAAGGTCATCCAGCTTGCGGACGAAAGCGGGGACGACCTCCCTGTAGTCTCCCACGACGCCGAAATCGGCAACCTTGAATATGCCGGCGTCGGGATCCTTGTTTATCGCGATGATGTGCTTTGATTCCGACATGCCGGTCAGGTGCTGGGTGGCACCGGACACCCCCACCGCGATGTAGAGGTTGGGGCTTACGATCTTTCCCGTGAGCCCCACCTGGCAGGAGGACAGGACCCAGCCGGAGTCACAGGGTGGCCTGGTCGCTCCGAGAGCGCCCCCGAGCAGCTTGGCCAGGTCACGCAGTTGCTCAAAACCCTCCGGTCCCCCGATCCCCCTTCCACCGGTTACCACCACGGAAGCGTCCTCCAACCGCGGCCCCGGTGTTACCTCCTTCACTTTCTCGATCCAGGAGTACCTCGACGATCGGCTATCGGCATCGATGTCCACGCGTATGACCTCGCCTTCACGGCGGTCGTCGCTGGCGACAGGCTTTCCCACCCGCACCCTCACCGTCGCCACCTGCGGTTTTGTCTGAACCACGTAGACGCCGATAGCCACCCCCCCGTAGATGGGTTTCGCGCATCGGAGCAGTCCGGTCTCCGGATCGATGTTCAGATCGACGCAATCGGTTACGACTCCGGTGTCTGCGCGGAAGGCCAGCCTCGGAGCGAGATCTTGCCCGAGGGTCGTGTGGCCCAGCAGGACCACGTCCGGTTCGGCCCGCGCGCGGAACGCCTCCAGCAGTTCCAGGCAGGCATCAGGGTCGTCTTGGCTCGGTGATTCGCTTGCGATGTACACCCTGCCGGCGCCGTGGCTGATAAGGTCTTGAGCTACGTCCGGGAGTCCGCATCCCAACACCATGGCCGACAGCTCTCCGTCCAGTTCATCGGCCAGCTTCGCGCCAATGCCGAGCAACTCGAGAGATATCGGAGCGATATCACCCTGTTCGGTCAGTTCGGCTACGACTGCCACGCCACCGCCCTTACCCACCGGCTACTCCCCCGATTCGACTCATGAGCGCCTTTCGTCCCATCTCACCTGAAAGTCTGGTTCGAGAGGTCGTCGGGATCCCAGGTCTCCTTGATCTTCTTCTCCCACTTGTAGTATTCACTCGTCACGGGGCTGAACAGGTCATGCATCCGCTCGCCACCGAAGAGCGCGAATCCGATTCCCCCGAGATGGTTTTCAACCGCCGTCCGGGCACATGTTTGTGCGAATTCCGCGGCCGCGTTCGCCTGACGGGGGTCGCGGGCATTGATGATCATTATCTCCTCCTGGTGGTTGAAAAGGCCCTGCTCGTACAGGCCTCCCCACATCACGTCGGCCAGGTCGTCGTATATGAGGCCGCGGTCGATGAAGTCCTGCTTGATCTTCTCCCCGAACTTCGCCTGGAGCATGGTGTTATCAACCGATTCGTCACCTCCGAAGCCCACGAAGAAGGTCCCGCCGGGCCTGAATATCGCCTGGATGATGGAAACCCTGACCATGCTCCACCAGATCATGGATTTGAATGGAGGAACCGCCTCGAGGAGAACCCCGTCAGTCTCGTCGATTATCTTCCGTAGCGTCTTTTCCTGGTAATCCAGGTCACCCGGGGAATTCGCGGCGATCATGAGCTGGCATCCGTGCTGGGCGGCCTTCAGCGCGGTCTTCATCGCCGGCATGCCCACGATCTTCCTCATGAGACGCGGCGCGAAGGCCCACAGGGCGGCGCCGATCGGGTTCTTTGCCATGATGTAGGCTATCTCCGCCTCGCCTATCTTGTAGTAAGCGTCGGCCCAGCGTTCGTAATCGGGAAAGAAGCACATGTAGACCTTGAAGTTGTCAGGCACTTCGGTCTTTGCGTCGAAGAGCAAACCATCCACTTCGGGTTGCGGCGGCCCCGGCCAGTGAAATGTCTTGATCGCCGCCTTGGTGAAGACCCCGAGGCCACCATCGTAACCGGCCCAGCCCCGCATTATCCCGCGCAGGCTCGGCCCGGGTCCGTCACCGCAGAACCATCCCGAACCCGAGCCGATGGATCCAAGCCGCAGCAACTCACCGTCGGGGAGGACCCACTCCACGCCCAGGACGCTGCGGCCGCTGTATCCCATG
>JAGVEK010000514.1 GCA_020058315.1 Candidatus Zixiibacteriota bacterium | reverse complement strand
GCGGCGGAATCTGCTGATTTACGGACTCGGCGGCTTGGTTGTCCCGTTCGTGGGGATCAAGTTTCTGGATTGGGCGATTGTGGCAATGCGATGGGTGCGGTGATCCAGCAGGGGCAGGAGTAGGAGCCGGATGAAGACCATCCAATCCGCAGCGAAAATGCTGCTCGTGATGACGGTCCTGACCGGGGTGCTGTATCCGCTGGCCATCACGGGGATCGCCCAACTCGTCTTTCCCTTCCAAGCAGGCGGCAGCCTCGTGAGGCGAGGCGGACACGTCATTGGATCGACCTTGGTGGGACAGCAGTTTTCTGATCCGAAGTACTTTTGGCCACGGCCCTCGGCGGTCAACTACAACCCCATGCCATCCGGCGGCAGCAATCTGGGACCGACGAGCGCTGGGCTGAAGAAGCAAATCGCTGAACAACGGCGGCGTTTGCAGGGGACACCGCACCAGGCTGGGGTCGCCATTCCTGCTGATCTGCTCTGTGCGTCCGGTAGCGGACTGGACCCGCATATCAGCCCGGCGGCAGCGCGCGTCCAGGTCTTCCACGTTGCGATGGCCCGCGGGCTGGACAGCGCGGGTACCGCGATGCTCTCCACGCTCATCGATGACCACACGGAGCGGCCCACGCTTGAAGTTCTGGGAGAAAGTCGTGTTAATGTTCTCGTATTGAATCTTGCTTTGGATTCTCTCATCGAGGTTCGAAGATGACACTCGAACAGCATCGTTCCGATCCTGATGCCCTTCTGGCGGCTATTCACAAGGCTGAGGCCAGGGCACGCGGCGGCCGTCTCTGGATTTTCTTTGGCATGGCGGCCGGAGTGGGGAAAACATACGCCATGTTGAAGGCCGCGCAGGATCGCCAGAAAGAGGGAGTCGATGTCGTTGTGGGCTTAGTGGAGACGCACGGGCGCGGCGAAACGGATGTCCTCCTTGCGGGTCTGACCGTGATACCGCGCAAGCTACTAGAGTACCGGGGTGTGGCGATGTCAGAAATGGACCTCGATACAATCCTCGCCCGCAAGCCGCGGCTGGTGCTGGTCGATGAACTGGCGCACACCAATGTCCCGGGGGCGCGCCATCCCAAGCGCTGGCACGACGTGATTGAACTTCTCGACGCGGGAATCGACGTCTACACAACCATCAATGTTCAGCACATCGAAAGCCGCAAAGAATCGGTCGAGACGATCACGGGAATAACGATCCGCGAGTCGGTGCCCGATTCGCTGCTGGAGAGGGCATCGCAGATCATTCTGATCGACATCACGCCAGCCGAATTGCTGAAGCGACTGGAAGAGGGGAAAGTCTACCTCGGCGACAAGGCGGAGACCGCGCTGCGGAATTTCTTCAAAGAAGACCGGCTGACCGCACTCCGTGAGATGGCGCTGCGGTTGACCGCCGAAAAAGTCGACAACGACCTGCAGAGCCTGACGGCCTCCAGGGGCTCCGAAGCCCCATGGAAACCATCGGAGCGCCTGATGGTCGCGGTCAGTCACAGTCCCTATTCGGCAGAACTGATTCGCGCGACACGCCGTCTGGCGTTTGGGCTCGATGCCCCGTGGATCGGCGTCAACGTGGACAAGGGAGTCCCTCTGTCCGCGGCGGACCGGACAACATTGGCAAAGAACCTTGCGCTGGTGACCGAGCTCGGCGGCGAGGTCATTACGACCGCGGACACGGATCCCGCTGGGGCGCTGAGACGAATCGCCCACCAGCGCAGTGTCACACAACTCATTATCGGGCGTCCCACTCGCCGCTGGTTGCGCGACACGATTCACGGAGGAACGCTTCTTGACCAGCTGGCCAGGGAAAGCGGCACTTTTGATGTGCACGTGCTGCGCACAGACTGGGGGGCTCGCACCAAGGAGCCGAACCGGTGGGCACTGCAGTTCGAGGCCGGAATCTCGCGCTACCTTCTTGTTTTGGCGGTTGTGGCCGCAGTGGCGCTGCTCAGTGGTCTCTTGATGCCATCCCTCGGCTATCGAGCAGTTGGGTTTCTCTTCTTACTGCCGGTATTGTCGATCAGTCTGTTTCTGTCGCTTGGTCCCGTTCTGGTTGCCGCAGGTGTCAGCGCCCTGGTCTGGGACTACTTCTTCATTCCGCCGCTGGGGGCATTTCATATCTCGGAACCGGAAAATGTTGCCATGTGCGCGGCATACTTGCTGGTGGCCGTGATCACCGGAATACTGACCAGGCGGATTCGCCGGGGCGAACGAATGCTTCGTCTCCGTGAGAGACGCACCCAAGTGCTGTACAGCATTGTCCAGACAATGACCTCGGGCCGGGACAAGCATCACCTGCTGGCCGAAGTTGCGGATCAGCTCGGCAATGTTCTCAACGGCCAGTGCTCGGTCATGCGTGCCGGTACCACGACGTGGCTTGAAGCGGAGGCATACCCTGAGCAGCCGTGGCTCTCCAGTGAAAAAGAAAAGGCTGTGGCACAATGGACGTTTCTCTTGGGGCAGCCTGCGGGGTGGTCGACCGACACACTGCCATCGGCTGAAGCGATGTATGT
>JAGVEK010000477.1 GCA_020058315.1 Candidatus Zixiibacteriota bacterium | reverse complement strand
GGTGTCGTGGCGTCGCCCGCCCTGCGCGGCGGAGGCGAGTTCGGTGAGAAGTGGCACGAGAACGGCATGCTTGGCAAGAAACAGAATGTATTCGATGACTTCATTGGCGCGGCCGAGTGGCTCATTGCCAACAAGTACACCAATCCCACCCGTCTGGCCATTCAGGGTGGGAGTAACGGCGGTCTTTTGGTCGGCGCGGTCTTAACCCAGCGCCCTGACCTGTTCAAAGCGGTGGTGTGCTGGAATCCGCTTTTGGACATGCTACGTTACCATCGTCTCCTCATGGGGCCATACTGGATTTCGGAATACGGGACTGCCGACTCCGCGGATCAATTCACGTACCTGCGCGCCTACTCGCCGTACCAGAACGTGAAACAGGGTGTGAAGTATCCGTCCGTCATGTTCATCAGCGGTGATGGCGACACCCGAGTCGATCCGATGCACGCGCGCAAGATGGCGGCCTTGATGCAGGCAGCCGTGGGCGAGACGCCACCAATCTTGCTGTACTATGACATGAAGTCGGGACATGTGGGCACCAACCCGCTGGGCAAGACCATCACCGACAACTCCATCCAGCTCGCATATCTGATGTGGCAACTGGGGATGACCTACCCTGCCGCAAAGCATTGAGCCGGGGCGGGGCGGGGTGGCCTAAATGATCTGAACAACTGAATGCGTGGCCGCCAGGTGGCCGTGATATCTGTCGGTATCGGTGACTTGTGTGGCCCTGCTGCCTTTTGCCGAGGCGCGGATTGGGAAAGCCGGGACAGTGACGATGTATCCAATGGAGGCAACGTCCTTACGAACACCATGCAGCCCATGAAAGAATCCGCGGGTAGCCGCCGGTGGAGGCCGGCCCTGCTGACGGCGATCCTCGCAACCGGCTGCGCGGGAGCATGAGCCGCAAGGGGAACTGCTGGGACAACGCGGTCGTGGAGAGTTTCTTTGCCAGTCTCAAGGCCGAAGTCGTGGCCGATGCGCGCTGGCAGATGCGTGCCGGGGCGAGGAGCGCCGTCGTGGTGTGGATCGAAGGATCGTATAACCGGGAGCGGATGCACTCGACGTTGGGTTATCTCAGTCCCGACGAGTTCGAGCATCAGATCGCGACCAAAACCCTATAACGGGGTGTCAACGAAAACGGGGACAGACCAATGGGAGCAAACAGCGGCGACAAACGAGGAGAGGGGTGGCCGACAGAGGACAACCCGCTGATCATCCTTCATGGAGACACGAGGAAGATCATCCGCCGATTGCCTGAAAGCTCGGTCCAATGCGTTGTTACCTCCCCCCCATACTGGGGTGTCAGAGACTACAAGGTCGACGGGCAGATAGGCGCGGAAACGAGCCTCGATGAATACCTCGAAGCGCTTGTGGATGTATTCCGGGAAGTTCGAAGGGTCCTGACAGCCGACGGGGCGCTCCCGTTAGGGATAGACTACCGGAACGCGGAGGTTCTCGGATCCCGCGCCGCCGCTTGTGCCTGACCACGACTCCAGGATCGTTCTCTCCACGGACAGACCCGTCCGACATCGCAAGATTCCTACTAACACCCGATACCACTGGGCTGTCATCTTAGTGGAGTATGGCCCAGCTGCGCGGTGCCGAGAGCGATGCTGAGTTCGTCCGGCGGATCCGTGCTGGTGACGAGGGGGCGTTCGCTTGCCTGGTGCGCCGTCACTTTCGGGCAGCGTTCGCTGTGGCTCTTGCGATCTGCGGCAATCGGATGGATGCAGAAGATGTCTGTCAGGAGGCGTTTGTGCGCTCATTGGAGCGCATTGATTCCTGCCGGTTCCCAGATCGGTTTTCGGCATGGCTGTTCCAGATTGTCCGCAACCAGGCACTCAATTGCTTGGAGCGATTGCGCGTCCGTGGCACAGAGCCTCTTGAAGAGGCAGACCGAACCGAAGCCTCGGCGCCGGAGAGTCAACATGAGCGGCGTGAGTTGTGCAGGCTTCTTGAAGGAGCCTTGGCGCAATTGTCCCGCACACAGCGAGAGGTTGTCCTCCTCCATGATCTCGATGGCTGGACGCATCGCGACATCGCCACCGCTCTGGGGATCTCCGAAGTCATGTCGCGCCAGCATCTGTTCACGGCTCACAAGACTCTGAGGGCACTTCTTGCTCCCTCCACCCTGAAGGAGTAGACGATGAGTGATGAGAAGATCGATTTTTCCTTGCTCGACCCAAACACGGACAGTGACCATTTCGAACGCATTGTGGCGGGCATTGCCGCTGCCGCCCGACCGGAACTGGAGCGGCGCCGACTGCGGTCCTCCGTCTGGTGGCAGATGGTCCAGTGGCGACGTCCGATGCTGGCGACGGCGGCTGTCATCATTCTTGTGTCGCTGACCATGACCCGAATCGTCGGACAGCCGAAAAGAAGTCTCGCGCAGTCAGACGATATCGCGACGGCTTTGGGAGTCCCGACCGCAGTGGCTGGCTGGCTGTCAAGCGACACACTCCCGTCGCCATCGCAGATGCTGTTCCAGACTGAGGAGGATTGATGCGTGAAGGGATAGAGTCACTCGGACGAGTCCGGCTGCAGGGGGTCGCCCTGCTTGTCATAGCATTCCTGATCGGGGGGCTTGCCGGGGCTGTCTTCGAGAGAATCCGGGGCCGGCACGAAGCTCCCCGTATGTTCGACCGGTCGTTCGGACCGCTGGATCGACCGGGCGAATTACCTCCCTTCTTCAGTGAGTTGGGGTTATCTGAGCAGCAGGAGACACGGATACGGGAAATCTTGGAGAAGCATCGGCCCATGACCGATTCGATACTCCAGCAGAGCATGCCCCACCTGCGCGCGGTTCTCGACTCAACGCAGAGTGAGATTCGTCAAATTCTCTCGCCGGAGCAGCGCTCTCAATTGGATCGCCGGCTTCCACGCCGGGAACCGCCGGGGCAACCCGGACCACGACCGCCCAATGGCGGCGGGGGGAATGAGCCGCCTCCTCAACCGCCCCCTGGTCCACCACGGTAGCGTGTCAACCGCGTCGAGCGACAACACTGAGGATTGGCGGTATCGGAGTCGGCCGGACAATTAGGGGCAGGATCGGGTGGAGATGCCAACATGGTGGTAGCATCGGCAGATCGAATACTCCTGGTCGGAGACGACAGGAAGCTGTCTCGTCTGGTGACCGAGTTTCTGGAAAACAACGGTTACAGCGTGCTGACGGAAACCCGGGGTGACCGGGCAATCGAGCGGATCATGCGGGAGGCGCCCGACCTGGTGATTCTCGATCCGATGCTGCCCGGATTGGACGGGCTTTCCGTTTGCAGAAGGGTGCGTGCGCAGTACCAATCACCGATTCTCATGCTGGCGGCCGGAGGAGATGAGGCAGATGAGCTGGCGGGGCTGGAGCTGGGAGCAGATGATTACATATCCAAACCGGTGCGGCCGCAACTCCTTCTGGCGCGGATTCGGGCGCTCCTGCGCCGCGCTCATCGGTTCGATGCCAATCAGCGGCGGTTGAAGCTGGGCCCGGTTGTAATAGATGCCGGACAACGAACAGTCCATCTGGATGGCCGCCCAGTGGAGGTGACCACCGCCGAATTTGAACTCCTATGGCTTCTCGCCCGGCATGCGGGTCAAGTCCTGACGCGTGATCAAATCAACTTCGTGCTCCGGGGGCACGAGTGGGATGGTCTGGATAGATCGATCGACCTGACGATCTCGCGGCTGCGAAGAAAGCTCGGAGATGACGGTCGCAATCCGGGGTTGATACGTTCGATCCGAAGTGCAGGCTACATGTGGACACTGAGCCAATGAGGCGACTCTACTCCCAAATCATTTGATGCGTTAGTTGGATCTACTCGCGCATTCTGGGGCGCCCCTTCCCTGTACTTCCCGCAACCGAGTGCCTTAGAATCGATTCTACAGCCATGTGAGTGACTTGTGCCACGGCTCCGAAGAGCCGTGGCACCTTGTTGTGTCTGGGTCGAGCGGTGATGGAACCGAACCTGATTCGGAAACGGCTCCATTGACGAGGTAATGCCCCCGATGATGGACC
>JAGVEK010000359.1 GCA_020058315.1 Candidatus Zixiibacteriota bacterium | reverse complement strand
GCCGAAATCGCCGGCGCCGTTGACAAGACCATCAATCACGTTCTGATCGAACCAGAACCAGCCCCTGCACATGGCGTAGTAGGGCTTGATGAACAGGACGTCATACGCTTCGTCTACGTAGTACTTGTTGAGCAGTGTGTTGTACAATCCCGGCATTGCTGTGACCACACGGTCCGGATCGATGCGGCGCTTGTAGTACATCAGATACGCCAGCCCGATCCCGGAGAGACCCACCAGTAAAGAGATGGCCGCCAGGCCGTAATGGAATTCCGCGTGGTGCGGTTCCTCATGGAACACGACCGAGGAAAACCCGTGGTGCAACCAGGGCAGCCCAACCCAGCCGGAGATTACCGAGAGAACCGCTAGGAAGATCAATGGATAGGTCATGACCTTGGGCGACTCGTGGGCGTGATCGAATATGTGCTTGTCACGCGGCGCACCGGTGAAGGTCAGGAAGTAGAGACGGAACATGTAGAATGCCGTCATGAACGCCACGATCAGAGTCAGCACGGTGAAGACTGGATGACCGAGGGTGGAGGCCACGATTTCGTCTTTGGACCAGAATCCCGACAGTGGGAATATCCCGGCGATGGCAAACGCGGCGATGAGAAACGTGGTCGAGGTCGTCTTCATCTTCGCGTGCAGGCCGCCCATCTCGCGGATGTCATTGGTGTGGACGGCATGGATCACCGAGCCGGCGCCAAGAAACAGAAGCGATTTGAAGAATGCGTGGGTCATGAGGTGGAATGTCCCGGCGGTGAACCCGCCCAGACCCAGCGCCATGATCATGTACCCGAGCTGCGAGACGGTGGAAAATGCCAGGACGCGCTTGATATCGTTTTGCACCAGCCCAATGGAGGCCGCCATGAGCGAGGTAATGATACCGATCCACGCGACCACCATACCGGCGGTCTCGGCTCCCATGAAGATTGTCAGCGATCGCGCCACCAGGTACACACCGGCGACGACCATGGTTGCCGCATGGATCAATGCCGAAACAGGCGTCGGACCTTCCATCGCATCCGGCAGCCAGACATGAAGCGGCACCTGCGCCGATTTGCCGATCGCGCCGCCGAAGAGGAAGATCGCAGCAGTGGTCAGGAATGCGCCGCCCAGCACGCCGGTCTTGACCGCGCCGAAGACGCCTTCGAATGTCAGTGTCCCGCAGGCGGTATAGATCATCAAAAGACCGATGATGAACCCCAGATCACCGAGCCGTGTGGTGATGAACGCTTTCTTGCCTGCGTCGGAGGCCGACTGCTTCTCGAACCAGAAACCAATCAAGAGATACGATGCCAGACCGACCAGCTCCCAGGCGACGAACATCAGGAAGAAATTGTCCGCCAGGACGAGGGTCAGCATCGCCATCGTGAACAAGGACAGGAAGGCGTAGTAACGCGAGAAACGCGGGTCGCCGTGCATGTACCCCAGCGAGTAAATCTGCACCATCAGCGCGACGGTGGTGACGACAATCAGCATCATCGCGGTGAGACCGTCGATCTGGATTCCCATCGGGATGTGCATCGACGGACCCAGATTGAGCCAGTCGAAGGAGAAGCGCTGGACCTCTGGATTCCCCCACACGGTGAAAGCAATCGCCCACGCGTAAAGGAAAGCGGCCGATACGGCGGCAATCGACAACGCCGCCGACACCACCCGGTTGCGATGCGTAAACAGCATGATCGCCGCCATCGAACAGAGCGGGAAGACAGGTATCAGCCAGGCGTAGGAAAGCATAGTCAGCTATTGTGCTGTTTCCAGATGGGTTGATTGTCCTTTGTGTTGTGCGGAGATTGCTTCGTCGCTGCGCTCCTCGCAATGACGGCCTCGAACTCCTCGCGATAACGACGCAGGGATCGATCCTGTACTGGTGTCATTGCGAGCGTAGCGAAGCAATCTCATCCTCCGTGTTCCACCGATCCTTACCACTTCATGAAGTTCACGCGGTCCACATCGATGCCGCGATGATGCGTGTAGATCAAGAGCACAATGGCCAGCGCCACGGTGGCTTCGGCGGCCGCTACGGCGATGGTAAAGATCGCCACAACCTGCCCTGTTACGGTTTCTGGCGTGACATAACGGGCAAATGCGACCAGGGTGACATTGACTGCATTGAACATCAGTTCCACTGACATCAGCACGCCGATGGCATTGCGACGCGTCAGCATCCCAAAAACTCCGATGCAGAATACCACTGCCGAGAGCGTCAGGTAATGTGTGAGCCCGATTCCTGCCATCACAGCACTATCCTGCGACCTTCTCCGCGGATTGCGGCAACGGTGTCGTCGGCGATTCCGGTTCGCGGCGCACGGTGTCTTTCTTCGCGATTACAACCGCGCCGATCAATGCCCCCAACAGAAGCACCGAGACGATCTCGAAGGGCAACGCAAACTGAGTCAGAAGAAGTTTCCCCAGCGTGCCTCCCGCGCCCTCCGGCATCGGAGCCGATGACACCGGGAATGGCGTCTGCCACAATGAGTAGACAATCACCGCCAGCAGTCCCAGCGACACCAGAAATCCTGTCCCCACTTGTTCGTTGGTGTGCCGGATCGACTCATCCGCGATGCGCGCGGTGAGCATGATCGCAAAGATCATCAGCATCGAAACCGCGCCGACATAGATCAAAACCTGCGCGGCCGCCAGGAAAGGCGCCTGCAAGAGCACGTAGATCCCCGCCACGCCGAACAGAGCCAGAATCAGATAGATGGCCGAGTGAAAGATATTCTTCG
>JAGVEK010000429.1 GCA_020058315.1 Candidatus Zixiibacteriota bacterium | reverse complement strand
CTCCCGGGAGATCAGAATCTCCCATCAAGGCCGACAATGAACTCAACCTTAGCTGATCTCACCGCCCGCCGCGCCTGGTACGTTCCCGGTCTCTCAGTCTGGGGCGATCTGCAGACGCAGACAATCGACGCGATTGGGACCGAAACCGACGACACGTCATCCCGCGTGGTCTTCCATCGCTTCACTGTCGGTGGCCAGGTGCAGGATCTCGCATACACATCGATGACCGACCATCGCGGCAATCACCTGCCACCGTCAATCAGTCATCCTGTCGTGATTATCATCCCGCGCAATGCTGTTGCAGTTGCCGTGGTTGGCCAGCCAAGCGATGTTGCCTGCCGTTTGGCGAAGACGATCACCTGCACAGAGGACGGGCTGGTGGATCTGTGGATCATCGAGGCGGGCTCCTGACATGATGCGGTTTACACATGCATCGGTCGCGAAACGAATGAGGGATCTGGGCCCCGCATGGTCTGCGGGGTGCTCGTTTCGCCTCCCGGCTCGATCTCTCGCGCCTGACATGTCGTGCAGTTGATACCGGTATGACATCCCGCATCGAGTTTGACGAGTCAATCGTTGAGCCGCCGCCGCGGGTTGCCGCAACGGATTCCGGCACTCGAACCACGATTCCCCCGCCGGAGCGGGCTGGCCGCCTGCCTGCTGCTCCGCCGGATGGCTCCCGTGGCGACCTTGCCATGATCGAGGATCTCCTCGATCGCTGCTGGCGTGAAGTGGATGCCGCCGCGCTCAATGTCAAATTGGCCGACATCGTGCGTCTGCTGGAATTCAAGAACAAGCTCCGCTCGGCCGCCGATGCCGAACAGACATTCTGGACCATGATCCACGAGATGCGCCGCGAGGAACTGGACCGCTTCGGCAACGTCGATCCCGCGATCGATCAGTCCGATGCGACTGATCCCCCAGAATCAGAAACTCCCGCCCCCGATCTGTAGATACCGTGTTCCCCGTCAAGCGTTGAGTCCATGGAGCGCTGGGCGGGTCTCAGCTCACCCTGCACGTCACATCGGGATAAGGCAGTCTTGCCGAATCCCCATCCGACGCACTTGGTGGCACGGGCATCCTGCCCGTGGCCCTTACGCGAAACATCCCCCTTGCGAAATCAGAGCGAAATCAGATCCTGTCCCTTCGGGCCAGCATTCACGGGCGAGACGCCCGTGCCACCAGATGCACCGCGCACCTCTGTCACATGAGCTCAATCACACCATGAGAAACTTCATCCCCCTGATCCTTGCGCTATCGATCGCGGCTCCCGCCTCCGCCAGCCGTCTGCTCGTGCTGAACGATTCCACCGACAACTACGTTGCTGCCGGGCAGGTCGCCTCCAACAACACGACCGGTTGGAACGATCCCGCGATCTATGCCGGCGATCTCCTCGGTGTCCGTTACCATATCTTTGTCGCGATTAAGGACACGCTAAAGTTCAAAGAACTGTTCAACCACTGCCGTCTGGATTCTGCCAAGCTCTCCTTTCTTGTCACCGATTTGGCGGGCGATCCCGGGAATCTGAATCTGCACTTCATCAAACGTCACATCAATGGGCGGGGTCTGTATGCCGCCTATGATGACAGTTGGACGTATTACTGCCGCTCGTCGTGGCGCAATCGCAAAGGCGCAACCAGCTACTCATGTCCAGACTCGATCGGCTGGCAAACCCCCGGAGCAACCGGCGCCGCCGACTACAACTCCGTGCCCTTCGCCACCCTCGTGGCACCAGTCGCTCAGACGCGGTATGACCTCGACGTCACCGCCTGGATCGCCGGCGTCGTGGCCGGCACCGACAGCGTCTCCAACGGCATCATGTTGCTGGCATCGAAAGAGGACGGAACCGGCATCGACTACTTTGGCATCAGCAACATTTGGCCGTTCTTCAATGCCCCCGAACCGATGGCGCTCAAGATCTGGGTGTCCGACTGGGATTGGGTGAAAGTGCGCCTGGACTCCACGCGGGTTTATGATGGCTGGATCACCTCCGATGATCCGGACACGCTCTTCTCTGCCAGTACATATCTCAAGGTTGGCACTGGCGCCGCAGCACCGCTCCAGAAACACGTCGCCGTCATCTTTCCTCACGATTCGACGCTGTTCGGCTCTAACGCCATCGTCCCCGGCAGCACGATTGATTCGGCGAGGCTCTGGCTTTACATCAAGAACACGTTCACTGCCCCGAACGACACGATCGCGGTGGGGGAGATGCTAACATCCGCCGCCTTCACGGTCGGACGATTTCCCTCCTGGGATTCCGCCGCACCGGGCGTCGACTGGAGCAGCGGCCGCTGGTCCCTGGCTGATGTGACCCGCCGCCAGTCACGATTTATCAATTCCGTCAACACCTGGTATTCCTGGTCCGGCGCCGGGCTGGCTCAGATGATCCAGCGCTGGCTCGATTCGGCCTCCGCTCGGCACGGCCTGGCCATCTGGGATCTCGGTCCCAACACCAGCAAGTCCAGCGCATGGGCGGATCGCTCCACGATGGGCTACGGATCACAAGCAGGCTCACTCTTGGTCTGGATCACCCCGCCCCCGCCGCGCCCGTCGCGACGTGCGTGGATCGATGACCCCGAACCGCTGAAGTAATTGCATCGGAACCTTCCCACTCTGTAGGTGTGCACAGCCGTGCGCCCTGCTGGAAGGTACCACCGTGTCCCCTCTGCGAGATGAAAAGAAGAGAGACCAATCCATGCGACAACCCGAACGACACTTCGCTGTCCCGTCCTTCATCGCTCTCGTGCTCATGTCCATCACGTCCATCACGTCCACTCACTTGTCCATTGCGGCCATCACCCCACTCATCGCCGCCGACGGCCCCAATGACTCGGTGCGAGTCTCTGTCTCAGTCAACGACACGCTGGGCAATGCCGCGAACGCCGACACGATCGTGGTGATCTGGTCACACAAAGGGATCAAGTTCGATTCCTTGGTCAGCACCGCGACAGGGTATCGCACCGGCCAGTATATCTTTGTTCACCACGCCTCGGACGCCGGCTCCCTTGGAGATTATCAGGTGTTTGTTCGCGCCCGTGTCAAGGGACGCACACCGGTCGCGAATTTCGCCTACCAGGTAATCAAGGGTGGCATCTTCCCGCTGGCAGCAGTGCACGATTCCAATCTCGCGCGCTTCGCCACCGCTGGCGACTACCAGACCGACTTGTCCGCCTGCGGCATCGGGAATGGCGCGATTCCGTGCACTCTATTCGTGATGAAATCAAACGGGGGAGACACGACCGCGCTTCAGGGGGTCTTTGTCCGCGTGTACAATGCGACCGAGACCGCCACCGCGGCAGGGGGGACCACCGATGCCAATGGACGTGTGATCTTCAGCCTCGAAGCGGCCACATTCCACGTCTATGGCTACCAGAGCGGCTATGTCTTTTCGCCTCAGCCGGAGATTGTGGCTGTTGACGCCGGTGGTGTCACCGACACGCTCTGGGCAAACCCCTTCGATCCGGGCATCCCAACGACCACAAGTCTGTCCCGCGTGTATGGCTGGATCAGGAACCTCGGCGGTGACACGCTGGCTGGCGCGACCATCCAGGCACGCATCACTCAATCACCCTTGCGTTACGGAAACCTCGTCATATCCCCCTACGAGATGACAACCACGGCCGACTCGACCGGCTACTGGTATCTCGATCTGTTCCCATCCTCCGCTCTGACCCCCGACAACACCCAATACGAATTCACCATCCGCCTCTCCTCCGGTGCCATCCTCCACCGCAAACTCACTGTCCCCAACACTCCGCAGTGGCTGCTCACTTGGTAAATCAGCCACGCCACGCAGGTGGCACGGGCGTCCCGCCCGTGGGCCCTTACGGGAAAAATCGCCTTTCAGGATACAAATCATGTCCCTTCGAGCCATGATTCACGGGCGAGACGCCCGTGCCACAAATGCCGTTGTCTCCCATCTTCCCCCGTGACTCAGCCCTCTGCATTGCTTATCATGTCCTTCCACCATGCGTCTCCCCATCGTGTCCATCGTCGGCCGTCCCAATGTGGGCAAATCCACGCTCTTCAATCGCATTCTCAAACGCCGTCAGGCGGTGGTGGACCCGGCTGCCGGCGTCACCCGTGACCGGCATGACGCAACCGCCGACTGGGCCGGGTATTCCTTCATCCTCATCGATACCGGCGGCCTCGTCTTTCAGTCGGACGAGGAGATGCAACGCCACATCACCCTCCAGTCCGAACTTGCGATAGAGCAATCTGACGTGGTCCTGTTCTTGGTTGATGGCCAGACTGGCATCCACCCGGAAGATGCCGCCATTGCCAGCTTGATCCGCAGGTCTAAACTGCGGGGTACGGTCACGCCGAAACCGGTCGTGCTTGCAGTCAACAAGGTTGATGGCAGCGCCGAAGACCCCGAGGTCTACGCCTTTCTGCAACTGGGCATCCCCGATCCGATCGGGATTTCCGCGCTGGGTGGCCGCATGATTGGAGACCTGCTCGACCGTGTCGTCGCGCAAATCCCGCCAATGCAGGCCGAAGAATCCAAATCCCTCCATCTCGCAGTCGTCGGACGCCCAAACGTCGGCAAGTCATCGCTGGTCAACCAACTGCTCGGCGAGACACGCATGATTGTCTCTCCGGTTCCCGGTACGACGCGCGATGCCGTCGACACGGCCCTGAACTTCGAGGGACGGTCTTACACGCTGATTGATACCGCTGGTCTGCGGAAGCCGGCGCGTGTGAAAGAGCAGATCGAATACTACACCGCGTTGCGATCAATCGGCGCCATCAACCGCGCCGATGTCGTATGTGTCCTCCTCGATGCCTCTCAGGAGCTCTCGGTCCAGGACTTCAAGATCGCCGAAGCCGCTGCCGAGGCCGGGAAGGGGCTGGTCTTCGCCGTCAACAAGTGGGATCTGATTGAGAAGGACACCAATACCTCAGGGGTTTATGTCAAAGACCTGCAGCAGGCCGCCAGAACCTTCGCCTGGGTGCCGCTCGTCTTCATCTCCGCACTGACCGGTCAGCGCGCCACCAAGATTCTCTCCATGGCCGCAGCAGTCGCTGACCAGCGCACCCGGCGCATCTCCACACAGGAATTGCGCCGAACCATCCTCGAGGACATCAAACAGAAACCACCCCCGGCCGCGAAAGGGAAATTCGTGAGCATCAACTTTGTCCTCCAGGCCGAGGGTATCCCGCCGACATTCGTCTTCTTCAGCAACTACCCCCAACTGATCGGCGAGACCTACACTCGTTTTATCACCAACCGCCTGCGTGAACAGTTCGGCTTCGACGGTGTCCCCCTGCGCATCCTCCTGCGCCAGAAGGAAGGTATCCGGAAGAGGTCATGAAGCGCCCCCGGCTGGTGGCACGGGCATCCTGCCCGTGCGTGCCGTAGCGAATTTCCCCGCAGAAGTTCCTGGTATGAAGATGCAGTTGCAGGGGCGCACGGCGTGCGCCTCGCCCCCCCCATCCTCAGTTGCGACAAGTTTGCCTTCAGATTGTGGCGCAGGCGTCCTCGCCTGTCCGCCGCGGCGGACAGCCGGGGGCGGCTGCGCCACACATCTGGCCGGTCGCACAAGCGGATGTTAGGACACGGCTCTGCCGCGTCTTGGCGCGCTTCTTCCTTGCTCTTATATTCCCCTGATGCCTCCCCAATTCATCAGCGAACAGATCAGCGTCACGACCGATGGCGAGATCAAGCAGCCAGTGGCCTTCCGCTGGAAAGGGAAGGAGTACCGGGTGGTGGAAGTGATTCTCGCCTGGTTCGATTGGGGATTCCCACCCGGGGCCACGCAACGCGACTGGCGCACACGCCGCCACCGTAATTACTACCGGGTGCGCACCGGCAGCGGCGAGATCTTCGAAATCTACATGGATCGCGCAACACCATCCGGTGATGCCCAGTGGTATCTCTACCAACGCCTTGAGCCAGGCAATTCTCCGTAGGAGCACGACAAGGGCGGATGCCCCGCCTCAATGCTGCAATGGAGGAGAACGGAACATGGGCGGGGCATCCGCCGCTTCTGGCAGCTCAGGGTTGAGCCGCCCCAAAAAGCGAGACGGCGTCCCGCTCCGTGAGCGGGACGCCGTCGCAGTCGGCTAAATTCTGACCTGCCGATTTTATATCGTCGCGTCGTCGGAGGTACAGACCAAAGTTCCCGCCTCGTTGATCGTCCAGGTGTCAGGTGTCGCATCGTCGTCGAGCCCCGGGTTCGCCACGTTGGCTGTGGCGGTAAACGTGTTCGCCGCGGCGACAAGCGAATAGGTGTAGCGCGCCGAGGTCATGATCTGGACACCGAGCCGAGCGAAGTTGTCCGGGTTGTTTTTGTCGGCAGAGATGCCATTGCCCCAGTACGTGTCGTATTCTTGCCGATACGCCTGCTCCATGACGTAGATCTGTTTGAGCAACTGCTTGGATTCACTCTGCTTGGATTTCGTGCTGGCGGCCATGAAACGCGGAATCGCCAACGCGGCCAAGATACCGATGATGACCACAACGATCATCAATTCGATCAGGGTGAAACCCTTGTTGGTCCGATGGAACTTGGATAGCATGTCGTTCCTCCTTCTAAGAGATTGGTTGCTGTTCTCGCTCCGTTTCGATTCCTCTTTGCGGCACCCCCCACTACCTCGTGCCGTCAGACCTATTGGCAAATGACGTGCCGCACTTGCCCCCCCGTCCGGTACTGCTGAAGGAACCTCTAACCTGTTGCGAGTCCGGCAATTCGACTTTGGGAATCTGGGGGACTGATCCAATACTCAGCCTTGCCCCATCCCCGCGAGCCGATAAGCTCAGGGATTCTGCCTCGGCTATTGCACTTTGCACGGTTCGTGGGTGCCGCCAGTCCTGCTTCTGGTTCTCTGCACTGAAGGGCGGACAGGAGTGTCCGCCCTGCCAAAGAAGCGGATATCGCCGGACATCCGCCGCGGCGGACCCGGCCTTTTTCAACAAGCCCTATTTATGTCAGGTGTTCTTCGAATCGACTTCACGTCAGTCAGTCACGTCATTGGAAACTGCGCTCAGAGTACCCGCTTGGTCGATCGTCCACGTATCCGGCGCCGCATCGTCGTCGAGCCCTGGATTCGGGACTGTGGCCTGGGCCGTGAAATTGACGATGCCGCCGTCGGCGGATGTGATCGTGTAGATGTAGCGTGCGCTGGTCATGATCTCAATCACCAGTGGTGCAAATGCTGTCGGATTGTTCTTGTCAGCCGGCCCGGCCGGGATGCAATACCGATCGTAGTATTGACGGTAGGCGTGCTCTTGGACATAGATTTGCTTGAGAATTTGCTTGGCCTCCGACTGCTTGGCGCGCACTGCAGTCGCCATGAATCGCGGAATCGCCAGTGCCGCCAGAATGCCGATGATCACAACCACAACCATCAGCTCGATCAAGGTGAATCCTCTGGCCGCTTTCCGGGCGGGCTGGCGCTTGAGCCCTCCGGTCTCGCATGGTTCTGGGCGCAGGTCAACTGGATATAAACCGGTCATTTTCGCTCGCCTCCTCGATCCCCCGTCTCCACACGCATCCTTGTCCCGAGTGCCCCGACAGAATGCACGGCAAATCTCACGCCGCAACGCCACCCTCATGTTAGTAGTCGGCCGTTCAACAGGATGACTCGTGTCGGCATGGCTGGATTTCAGAGCAACAGAGCCGTCCCGGCTCATTTTTTGCATTTCCCATTGCAGATTGCACGATCCATCCACGATCGAACTGCCGGATATCGGG
>JAGVEK010000294.1 GCA_020058315.1 Candidatus Zixiibacteriota bacterium | reverse complement strand
GTCCGATCACCGGCGGTCACGAAGTACTCGAAATCGTGCTTGAGTTGCGGGATTGTCTGACGGAATTCGGCCTGCTCAGTCCCCTCGGATGGACCTGCATGATTCGCAATCGCAATCGCCGCCACGGGACCGATCAGACGCCAGTCGCCGCCGACCGTGCGCTGATGGATGGTCGCGGCCACAGGAAGATTGGAGCCGGAGACGCGCGCGGTAATCTTGAAATCGTCGAACTTGACCGCCTCGACCGATCCCGGCTCCACGCTCAGGTCATAGGGGATTGGGGCGGAGTAATCGGTCAGCGGATTTGAATATGCCTCCCACGAGCGCGACGCCAGGCCGGGGAATAGAATGGCCAGCAAGAGCGCGCCACCCAGCCCGATCCCTGCCAGGCGCGCCGAATGTTTGACACGTGCCCGACCCAATGCCCTGCTGAAGTCGATGCCGTCGCACATTTCCATCGCCTGACGGATGGTCAGGTCAATGAGGTCGAGCGAGTACCCTTCGGGGTTGGCGCGCACCCGGTCGGCCAACTGGAGGGAAGCAATCAGGCGATTCTTCAGCTCGGGGTTGCAACGTTCCACGGCCAGCGCCAGATGGGAATACTTGGGGGCGCGAACTGTTGATTTGGCGACCGCCCAGAAGATCAGTCCGAGAGCCACACAGCCCAAAGCCGACACGATCCCAACTCGAACTGCCACTGACGGTACAACCAGGACTAGCATCAGCGACAGAAGCACAAAAGCGATCCCCATCGCGGCGATCAACAGGCTCAACTGAGACACCCACTCAATCGCGATCCAACGGCGACGCATATCCTTAAGGCGATCAATCAGTTGGCTGTATCCCGGCATCGGTGACATGGATTCGTACTCCTCGTTGGTCTCTGTCGAGTGCTCAGTACATCTGAACCAGTGGCAACTTGCGCCACGTATCAGTTCTACGCTCTATCCCATGGTATCGACTGACGGATAAATCGACTTCTGTCCTGTTTTAGGATGATATCAGTATGGTTTCGTCAATGCGTCAGGGAGTAGACGGCGATGTTAGTCCCCAAACGGAGTGCCTCCAACCGCTTCTCCGGTGGGTCCTTGTGCACTTGGGGGTCCTCCCATCCATCGCCGATGTCCGATTCCACGAGGTAGTAAACGACCACCCGGTCGCGGTCCATGATCGCGTAGCCACGTGGCGGTTTGCCATCGTGCTTGTGGATCTTGGGTGGTCCGTCGGGAAACTCGAACGGCTCGTGATAGATCGCGTGTGCAAAGGGAAGTTCGATAAGCTCCCGGTCCGGAAAAATCCGCTTCAGTTCGCGCCGCACGGCCCCATCCATGCCGTACGAGTCATTGATGAACCAGAATCCGCCACCGAGCAGATAGCGGCGCATCTGCTCCAGTTCGACATCCGAGAACCTGATGCTCCCATGGCCGGTGGCGTAGATAAACGGGTGGTAGAATAGCTGTTCGTCTGACGGCTTGGATCTGACTTCTTCATCATTCACCGGGATGTCGGTGTTTTCCCTGATGAAATCCAGCAGGTTCGGCAGCGCGGATGATCCCCAGTACCAGTCCCCTCCACCGGAATACTGAAGACGAGTCACGGTGAACAACGATGGGTCAGCGGGAGGCGGCTCCTGCTCGGGCGCGCGTCGCGTGATCTGCGCGTGGGTGCTGGAAGCGAAGGCAGAAAAGGTTGCGAACGTGAGCACGAGGAGGGCAAAGGATCGATGAGTCATCATGCGTTTTTCCAACGTCTGTCGGGCAACAATTCTGGCAACCCAGATAATCATACCCCTTACCGGGGTGGCGGGTTGTCGTAGATCCGGTCTTTTCCATCGAAGCCCGGTGCGAACACGGAGATCACCACCGCCGGCTTCGAGCCCATATTATGGAACGAATGGGAGATCCCCTTGGGAATGTGGATCACCTGCCCTGCGGCAACCTTGTACTTGACCCCATCGACGACCAGCCGTCCCGCCCCCCGGATCACCCAGATATTCTCGTCATGGCCCAGATGCCTGTGGGATTCGACCACACCTCTGATTTGCGTCAGATGAACGCTGGATAGCGAGTCGTGCGAGATCTGGTCGGTGCGCATCGGTTGGTCGGGCGCGAGAGAGTGGTCCATCAAGAGAGAGTCGACATCAAAAACTCCCACCCCGGGGGTAACCGCGGTGCCGCCTTCGGCAGCCGCGCCGCGCAAGCCAACCACCAACAGCAACCACACTGAGATCCGCGACGAGAGAAGCAAGTATCTGGCCATCAAACCTCCGCGCCCCATACGGGACCGACTGTCAAGATAAAGGCGCCTTGAAAAAGGCGCCTTGAGAATCTCAGTTCTCCCCAGGCCAGAATACTCAGGCCTTGAACCGTTTCGGACTCCGAGTCTCCCATTCCACATAGATCGGTGACGCAACGAACCACGACGAATACGTACCGATCACCACGCCAAATATGAGCGACATTGCAAAGTCGCGGAGGACCGGCCCCCCGGCAACATACAGCGCAATGACGACAGCCAGAACAGTGCTCGAGGTCAGGATTGTGCGCGACAGCACTTCGTTGATCGACCGGTTGACGGCTGGTACGAAGTCGGACTTCTTGTGGTACTTCTTGAGGTTCTCGCGGATCCGGTCATAGACGATCACCGTGTCGGTCAGCGAATACCCCGCAAGGGTCAGCAGGGCGGTGATCACGAGGATCGTGATCTCAACGTTCATCAGGTAAAAGATGCCCAGCACGGCAAGAATGTCGTGAAACGTCGCGATGGTTGCCGCGACTCCGAAGCGGAAGTCGAAGCGCAGCGTAATGTAGATGAGAATGCCGAGAAGGGAGACAAGCACGGCCCACCGGGCCTGGCTTTGCAGGGTCTGTCCCACCGCAGGTCCAACCTCGTGAATTGAGTCCATGTTGAACTTGTTACCGGGGAACGCTTTGCGAATGGCCGCGAGAACCGTCTGCCCCGCCTCTTTGGCAATTGCCGGGTCAGACTTGATGCGAACCAGGAAGCTATTGGCCTGAGCCCGCCCCTGAAGCTGCTGGATTTCCGCATCCGCGAATCCCGCATCTGCCAAGGCACTCCGGATCACCGAAGTCTCAATGGGCTGCTCAAAATATCCTTCCAGCATTGTGCCGCCGATGAACTGGATCCCCAGATTCCCCTTGCCGAAGCCCAGCATGACCACGGCGAACAGACCCAGGGCCGTCAGGACTCCGGAAATCAGGAATGCTATCTTCCGTTTACCAATGAAATCGACATTTGTATCGCCAATAATCTGAATGGGCATCCTTCAACTCCTCAAGCACTCGTCTGAGTGATAT
>JAGVEK010000099.1 GCA_020058315.1 Candidatus Zixiibacteriota bacterium | reverse complement strand
TTCAGCCTTGAGATGCTTGAATTGACTGGCTCCATCGATACGATCGGCTACCCACACTTCCTCAGGCGTCAACTGATTTACAAGGGTTACTGACTGGGTAGCCGCAAGAATCTGAGTGTGAGTCGCAGCCGACTGGAGGAGGTTAGCCAGCAGCGTGATGGCAGCCGGATGCAGGCCGAGTTCGGGTTCATCAATCAGCAGGACCGGGGGCGGTGACGGCTGTAGGAATAGTGTGGTCAGACAAATGAACCGGAGCGTGCCATCGGAAAATGCGTGAGCGCTAAACAACTCGTCTGCACCCTTCTCGCGCCATTCTAGCCTGATGACGTTGGGGTTTAAGCGAGAAGGCTCCAGCTCGAATCTTTCAAAGAATGGAGCGATTTGACGGATCGTGGATTCGATGAGATTGAATCGATCAGGATCGGTAGTTCGGAGCTTGAACAAGAAAGCGGCAAGGTTCGACGCATCGGGATGAAGCTCCTTGTTGTCATCTACACTCCCAGATTGCTTTACCCTCGCTTCCGCACTCGTATCGTGGAAATGGTAAATACGGTAGCGTTGAAGATCGCGACGAACATATTTGGCAATCCGATTGTCCGAATCCGAAATCTTTGCTTCCGAGTGACCACTTCCTAGTACGTCGCTATATGGCCGTGGGTACAATGCAGTATCATGATATTTGACTGTTTCCGCGCTGAAAACGAATCGATCGTCGTTCGTCGGTGTTAGTTCGATCAAATATTCGTTTGCATTCGTTCCTTCAAGGAATCGTAAATCGATGCTCAAAGTGAGCGACCGCTTCCGGCCAAAGTGGAGAACCTTGTTGGCTCCACCGGCGATGCCTGTGTAAGTCTGAAGTTCCTTTGCGGCAACCCGATTCATGAAGTGAAACACTCCGATCAGATTCGACTTTCCGGAGCCATTCCCTCCGATAAACACGTTCAGCGGTCCGAGACGGAGCGCTGCATCGCGGATGGACTTGAAGTTCTTGATGCTTAGGAGTTCAAGTGTGCGCATGTCTAAAATGTGCTACATGTCCTCCAGTCGAGTGAAGGCCCGTAGTAGTGGGGTGGGACCGATACTGCCTTGGTCTCAAACCTGCGTCAAGATGGTGGACGAGGTGGGTGGAGGAAGGTGACCAAGTACAGTAGAAGATGGCCGTGCCAGGTACGGTTGAGGAGGAGCATTTTGTTCAGGGAGCTCTTTAGCACGGATTGGCTCTAAGCTCTACGTGTCGATCAGACCTTCCCGTTTAAGGACCTGACGGACCTCCTCGAAGGCTGCCTTAATGTTTGCCTTTGGGAATCTAATCTGACCAAGTCCTTGGATGTTAGTAAACTCCTCGCAGCTGTCCTCCAGAAGAATGATCGCTTTGGTGAATCCGAGCCTTCCTTGAAATAATCCGGCTTCGTGGACGACGTTCACCCGGGCCTGTATTGCCCCACCCACTAGTTCGTCTTCAGCCGTCATGACCAGAAATGCGACGGCCGCGGAGTCCAGCATCTCCGAGAGTCGCGCTATGTTCGTGATGCCCGCGACTGGGATTCGATTGAACTCGTCCCAAGGCAGGCGAAGTCTGTCTTGGATAAAGTCCTTCAGGTCTTTCCAGAGTGCGGATCGACCATGACCGATAAATACATTCGCACCCACGCCCTCGGCTCGACTAGATACGCGCTCAGATCTCTGAAGGTGTGTCGCCGCTCGTGCAGCTATGTTGTCGAGCTTACGACACTCCGAAATCGGGCTTCGGAGTGCTGCCATGTCTGCGAGAACAGCAACATGCGGTGGACACTGGCGGCCCTGCCCCACCGCAGCCATGTCGCGGGATATCAGCTGCCCCTTCGGTCTGAAATATGTCACATAGCCGGAGGCATGCACAGCCTTTGCTTCTCTCGCCTCATCGCGTAGGCGCTCCACAAAGGAATCTTTTCGCTGAGCAAGGGATGTCTCGAGTATCGAAAGGATCTCTTCGCGGCTGTCGTCGAGGAGCCTTTGCGCAGTCTTCACGACCTCGCGGACGGCGGTGAGATCTGGCTTCCCAGCCTTGCGCTCTATGGTCTCTCTGACTTTGTCGAAGTCGTGCTCCTCCCAGTCGCCCGTTGACCCCATGGAGAACGCGTCCATGAGCCCCCACTCGCTGCTAAAGTGAGCGCCTGGCGGAGGAGGTTGGAGATTCTTGTAGTAGACTCGAGAGTGGTATCCCAACCACGAGCCGCTCCATGCCTTCGCCACTGTTTCAGCGCTTTGCTCGAGGCGCCCAATAGGCTCGACGAAAGCCGCTGTGTCGGCCGACTCGACGAGGGCGTGCAGTTTTTCGCGAATGCCTTCAAGTTCCGAGACCGTTCTAGACATCAGAGCTCCAGCCCTAGGCTGTCCGTGCACATTGCCTTCTGTCCATCCACATCGCTTGCGGTAAGCGGCGACGTACGGTGGCCTATCGGTGTGTGTGCGAAACTACAACAATCCTGGCCGAGTCACAGCATGGCGTCATTCTCCGAGGACTCTCCGCCGAGTCATCCAGGCTGGGTGTTTCAGTCACGTCATGTTCTGGAGGGACTGGTGCGCTGAAACTCGGTGAGTTCCAAGGCGAAAGCGTGGTGGTGACTGATGCCCGTCTGGATTCCAAGCATTCCAACAGACCGCCGTTATCAATACCCCTTCACGTAAGGCAGTTTCCCCGCCGTCGCCTCGATGGCCGCGCCCGCTTCGAGCAGCACCGCGGTGGAATCCCAGGTGCCGGCCACGAGCTGGTTGCGGGGGCCGTCGGGGACGGTGGCCTTGATCACCTTGCCGCCGAAGCGGACCTCCTGCTTTTCCACGTCCACCTGCACCGGGGTCTTGGGCTCGCGGGTGATGGCCTTCTGGAGCCACTCGAGGTCGGCCTGGGAGGCCACCAGGCAGGGGATGCCGAGCATCAGGCTGTTGCCGAAGAAGATCTCGCCGAAGGAGCCGCCGACGATGGCGCTGATGCCCCAGCGCATGAGGGACTGGGGGGCGTGCTCGCGGGAAGAGCCGCAGCCGAAGTTCTGGCCGACCACCAGCACGGAGGCGCCCTTGTAGACGGGGGAATTGAAGGGGTGCTCGGGATTCTGCTTCCTCGCGTCCTCGAAGGCGTACTCGCCCAGGCCCTCGAACGTGACGGCCTTGAGGTAGCGGGCGGGGATGATGCGGTCGGTGTCGATG
>JAGVEK010000240.1 GCA_020058315.1 Candidatus Zixiibacteriota bacterium | reverse complement strand
TCGGAGTGGTGCTGAAACCCGGAGAGACCGTTTAGTCTGACGCGTGCTGCTGACCCTGCTGAAGGACTCACGGCTGGATGGGACTCGGCGAGCCTTCCTTGCGTGAGACCGGCATGAGGAGAGATTCGGTTGATGAATAAACACGTCTGTCCATGGTGGGTTGGGTACCTGCTGGTCAATCCTCTGCGGAAGCTGTTCCATGACCCCGAGCGAATTCTGCAACCGTTCGTGCACCGCGGAATGCTCGCTCTTGACGTTGGCTGTGCCATGGGTTTCTTCACCCTTCCGATGGCGCGGTTGGCAGGGGACGACGGTCGTGTCATCGCCGTCGACCTGCAGGAGCGAATGATTCGATCGATCAACAGCAGGGCAGCGAAAGCCGGTCTCCTGGCGCGGATTGAGCCCCGCGTCTGTACCAGCAGATCGCTGGAAATCGACGATCTTGCCGGGCGGGTGGATTTTGCGCTGGCATTCGCCGTCCTCCACGAGATGCCGGACATCAATGGGGCACTTGCAAGCATCTGTCGCTCCCTCCGGCAGGGTGGTCGGCTTCTGATTGCCGAGCCGACGGGGCATGTCTCCGTACAGGAATTCGATCGGACCATTGCGGCCGCTACGAGGTGCGGACTCGACGTTGTCGGTTCTCCTTGCATCCGCCGATGCCATTCTCGCCTGCTGAGCAGAATGCAGAACTCGGCCGCGCCGGCCTGACTCAATCCATTCATTTGCCGACACGCGATTCACGCGATAGCCACGCCACAAACGTCTGGTCCATCTTTGAGCGGTTGCCTGCCAGCAGGAGCATCGCTACTTTGCGCAGCAGGCCGCCGCTACCGACAGGCACAGTGCGGCGCTGAATGATCACAGGAGATTCGAGGTACATGATGAGACTGCCCTCAATCCAAACTGCCCTACGGGAATCCGGCCGCACATTGCGGCGTTTCCCATTCGTATTGGGATGCGCCGCGGTTGGTACCTTGGCCGCACTGATCCTCATCGACTACGAAGGTCCCCCCGGCCCCACGATTCTCTTCAGGGTGCTGTTTGGGGCTATCCTTGGCCTCCCGCTTTTGACCGCGTTTACGCTGATTGCCGAGAAACGCGGCTGGGGGAAAGCGACTTCATCGGGAGTCCAACTGCTGGGCGTGCTCCTGGTCGCGGCCTATACGTTTTCAGTCCCTCTCAATGTAATTCCCGCTCCGCTGCTCCATATGCAGCGCTTGGCAATGCTCGCGGTGGGGCTCTGCGGTTTGGTTGTCATCGGGCCATTCATTCAAGCGGGCCAACTGAATGGTTTCTGGCAGTACTGTAAGACTCTGTTCTTCAGGATTCTCCTCGCGGCGCTCTATTCGGCCACACTGTTCGGCGGGCTGGCGATCGCGCTGGCGGCGCTGGACAATCTCTTCGGCATCAATGTTCCCGAAAAGCGTTATGGCGAATTGTGGCTTCTGATTCTCGGATTGTTCGCCACATGGTTCTTCCTGGCCGGAGTGCCTGAGGATCTGGATCAACTCGAAAACGAAGTCGACTATCCGAAGGGGCTTAAGGTCTTTGCTCAGTATGTTCTTCTGCCGTTGTTGTTCGTCTATCTCGTGATTCTCTACGCGTATCTGGCAAAGATCATCGTTCAGTGGAACTGGCCGCACGGATGGGTGAGCATGCTCACCCTCAGTTTCGCCGCGGCCGGGACAGCCACTCTCCTGCTTCTGCATCCCATTCGGGAGAAGACCGAGAACATGTGGATCAGGGTGGCCACGCGCTGGTTCTGGGTCATCATGATTCCGCCCATCGTAATGCTTCTTCTGGCGGTCGCAAGACGAATCTCGGAGTACGGAATCACCGAAGGAAGGTACATCGCCTTTGGACTGGGCATCTGGCTGGCCGCGATGGTTGTCTACTTCACAATCAGCCGGGCAAAGACCATCAAGATCATCCCGGGGTCGCTCTGCCTGCTATCGTTGCTTATGAGCTTTGGCTTGTGGGGCGTATTTCATGTTTCCGAGGCCAGTCAGGTTGGGCGACTTGATCGCCTGCTTACGAGGAACGACATCCTTGTGGGTGGGAGGGTACAGAGTGCACCGCGGGCAGTTTCCCCGGCGGATTCACGGCAGATCAGCTCGATTGTCAGCTACTTGCACGAGATCCACGGTTACGACAGGATTCAGCCGTGGTTTAGCGAACGCCTGATGCAGGACTCGGCCGGTGCCGGGCTGAGATTGACCGATCCCGCGCTTGTGGTCAAGACCATGGGCGTGGAATACGACCGGATTGTCGTCCTCTCCGGACGAGACGCCTATGAGCTGGTGGCCGATCCGGTGCGGACGATCAGCCTGGATGGGTATGAGCGCATGCTGCGAGGGCAGCGCATCAGAGCCGCTGGGCCTAAACCCGAGGCTCCGACCGGTGAGATCAGCTACAGACTCGACTCAAGCTTCAACGTCGTAACCGTGGTCGTGACCGTGGAGGGGCAGGTGGCTGACTCTCTGGCGATTGACCTGCGGTCGCTCGTCGACACGCTGGTACGCGAGTACGGGGATGCAGGCGGGGGCATCATTCCGCCGGAAAAGATGTCGATCACCGCTGCCACTGAGAAACTCAAACTCAAGATCTGCCTGCGCAGGATACAGTTTCGTAAGGACGGTGATGAAACCAGACCAGTCGCGTATGACGCAGACATCTTGTATTCGATTTCCGGGCGGTCATAGTTACTTCTTGTCGCAGCCGCACCAGGTGCCAACCGGGACTTGTTGGTTGGACCGGTGACGCGGTGAGGGTAAGATAGGCCAGATCAATTCCATTTTGCCCGAGGACATGGACATTCCCGCCGCAACAGTCAGGAAGTACGGGAAACCGCCTTTCCGGGTTGCCGTTCTTCATGGCGGGCCAGGCGCGCCTGGATATATGGCCCCGGTAGCAAGGGAACTGGCGCAAGTCACGGGAGTCCTTGAACCTTTGCAGACTACGGATTCCCTTGAAGGGCAGATCAGCGAGCTTCGCACGCAACTGGCGGATCATGCCGATGTCCCGGTGACCCTCATCGGCTCATCCTGGGGGGCCGTGCTGGCACTCATCTTGGCTGCGCGGGAAGTGAAACTGGTTCGAAAGCTCATTCTCGTGGGCAGCGCTGTCTTCGATGCTCAGAATTCCTCCAGAGTGGAAGCCCGGCGGATGTCGAGGCTCGATGCCGGGAAACGGGGACGCTATGAGGCGCTCAAGATGGAACTGGAGAAGGCCACTCCGGCCGGCTCCAGGCGCCTGATGAAAGAGTGGGGCAAGATCATCTTTGAGGCAGATGCGCATGATCCACTGACCACTGACCTCGAGGTCTTGGATCTGCAATACGAGCTCCACAAGAAGGTATGGTCGGACTTTGTCGTGCTGCGCGACCATCCGACGCGACTCGGCAGCGAATTCTCCAGGATCGATGTTCCAGTGCTGGTTCTCCATGGTGATTTTGACCCTCATCCAATAGAGGGTATCCGCCCCTTTCTGGAGAATTGTCTTCGTGATGTCCGTTTTCATACGCTATCTGAATGCGGGCACTATCCATGGATTGAGCGACGTGCGAGAACCGGTTTTTTCGACATCCTTTTGCGGGAGATCTCCCCGCTCTCTGACGCCCGTTTTGCGAAGAACAACTGAGGATTGCATGCGTAGAATCCTTTCTGAAACGGGAGGATGCCCATGGCGAAGAAAAAGTCCGCCGCAAGACGTATGAAGAAACCTGACCGGACACGACCGGCCAGGGTAACGCCGCTTTAGCCCGCGGATTCTGCGCTGTCTGGCTGATGCTCGATTTGCTCAGGGACGGCCCCGCTGGACGAACCCCCAAGTTCATGTATTGAGAATCGGTGAAGTGTGGAGTGTCCTTCTCTATTCCGGATCCAGCGGGAACAGGGCTCGCGGCCATACCAGGCGATTCACGTGATCTGAGAGAAAAGGATTGACATGCGACGGGTCACGAGCGAGCATTGCGCTCGCCATGAATTGCAGATTATCAAGTCGTTCCCTTATCGGAAAGGACGGTGTCATCGTGAAGCACATTGTTGGCGCGTTGCTCCTGACGGCCGTGATCGCCGTTGCCGGGCTGGCGCAGGACCAGAAATCCGCAGTCCCAGCATCCACCCCGGCCCCAATGGCTGAAATTCAGGTGTGTACCGGCATCGCGGACAGGATGCCCACCGGAGGTGGGACCAGTTTCGCGACCGACGTGGGTTTGCTTTATTGCTGGAGCAAGATCACTGGCGTCCGCGGCGAAGCTACGGTCAAGCACATCTGGACGCGCGATGGCAAGGAAATGCTGGCAGTGGATCTTCCCGTGAAGAGTGTCGCTTGGAGAACTTTCAGCCAGAAGAAGATCCTCCCGCAGTGGACCGGCAACTGGGAGGTCAAGGTCGTTGATTCCAGCGGCGCAACACTCTGCTCGGTCGCATTCACGGTGGGTTCGCCCTCGAAATAGCCAGCTCGTTCGGATAGGCCCCACCCGGCCGGCTTCCGGTGCGGGGCCGGTCCGGGTGGTATGCCGCATGTGGGGGCCCGGGACGGCACGACACGACACACTGCACCGGCATTGGCCTGCCGGACACAAAGTTTCCGGGAATACACCTCCCCCCCAAGTGTATTCTGCTCTGAGAATGCTGGTGAACCGGGAGGTTGGGAGACCTCCCCGCGGAGGTGGATTATGAAGCGGTACACTTGCCTCATGGGTGCAGGAGCGATCCTCTTCCTCATGGGACTGGGGTGCAATGAGTCCGGGACTCAGCCTGAGACACTGCACCTGACCTCTTACCAGAGTCCTTGTCACAGTGAAAGTGCTATGCGCACAGCCATGGCAGGCGACTCGCTGCCTGCACGCCGAGTTCCATCGCCTTCATTCCAAGGCCCGTGCCTGGAGAATGGAGTACATAATGAGACGACAGCGGCATCATGGCTGGAAACCGTGCGCTTTGTGGCAGGACATGACACCTTGTACGTCCATCACGATTCTGCCTGGTACAACTGCTGCTCCAAAATCAAGTTTGACGTCGAGATCTTGGATTCGGTCATCGATTTTGTTGAAGTGGATACGTCGACGACTCCTTGCCTATGCGTGTGTCATTTCGATCTGGAATCCTATTTTCCAGGCTTGGCGCGTGGCATCTACACGGCTCGGTTGTGGATGCAGAATCGCGATTCACTTCTGGGCGAGGCGGAGGTATTCGTTCCCGGAGCGAGTTCGATCTGGTACGAAAGCCGCTGTGACACGCTGCTGATTCATGACGACGGCAAAGTGGCTAATTGCTGCTCACGATACGTCTTTGGGATCGAGCAACTCGGTGATCTTCTGGTGGTTTCAGAGGCTGACACATCATCAATGCTGTGCGACTGCTTCTGTCTATTTGACCTGACGGCCCGGATCTCAGGCCTGACGGAAGACCGGTACACGGTTCACCTGCGGGACGGTGCAACAGGTGGTCTGCTGGACACCGCTGTTGTGCAGATTGCTCCCTGCAAGAGAGAGTGAACGTGGACGGGACAAGCCGCACGGAGGACCACGCGGGCACGGAACTCACTTCATGTGAGAGGGCGTGCGAGTGCGGCACCGCGTCGAGAACATCGGCGTGTCCGGCTGGCCGAACACCTGCAACTCATCACCCACGCGAAAACTCGTTTCCTCTAAGATCTGGCAGATCTGCCCTTCTGTGAAGCCGAAGTACGAACTTGCAGAGCACTCCGGACGATCCATCCCCGGTGCGCTCTGCGCAGATTTCTCGAGATGCTTCGCGATGGCATT
>JAGVEK010000538.1 GCA_020058315.1 Candidatus Zixiibacteriota bacterium | reverse complement strand
CCAACCATCTGTGGAAAACGCAGTGCCTTCGCAACAATCTGCTTCACGTGAACTTTGAAGGGAATCTCGCTCGGGGTTCCCGACTGGACATCGACCCGCCAAAGCTTCCCGCGCGCCCAGATGACGATACTGCGCCCATCCGGGGTCCAGCTATAGCCGGGATACACTCCAAAAAGCGACCAGGTTTCCTGCTGATCCTGATCCAGGTCAGACCACAGGTGTCGTACTTGGTTGTTGCCTAGATCGTACAGCGCCAGCACCGACTGGCCGCGCACACGTCTCACAAAGGCGAGAGTCTTCCCATCGGGACTGATTTGTGGACGGCATGCACCGCCGTTGACCTCCACAATATTGCGAATCTCGTTAGTCTGCGTATCGAGCCGGCGAATTACGTAGATCGTCCCATTCGGATCCTTGTTGTACTGGAAGTACGGGCCGGGAGACATGTCCTCCGACCAGTACAGGTAGCGGCCGTCAGGGGAGAAGATCGGCTCATTGGCATCCTGCTGGTCGTTCTTGCGCTTCGTCAAACCAACGCCCGCACCGCCCTCAGGAACCTTGAACATCCACATTTCCCCAGCGCCGAGGCTGCGCTCGCTGGTAAAATGCTTTTTCGCCACGACATACTTGCCGCTCGGGTGCCAGCACCCGTTGTTGAGCAGCCGGAAGTCCTCTTTGGTTATCTGCACGAGATTGCTGCCGTCGGCGTTCATGATCCAGATGTTGTCACCACCGCCGCGATCGCTCGTAAACAGGATTGTCTTGCCGTCCGGACTGTAGCGCGGCTGCACATCGTACGACAGCCCCCCGGAAAGCAGTGTCGCGTTCCCACCCTGGATGGTCATCTTGTAGATGTCGCCAAGGAGGTCGAAGACAAGCTCCTTTCCATCCGGCGACACATCGACCGTCATCCATGTTCCCTCGGTGACATCGAATTCAACCGTGTCACTCGGAATATGCGGTTTGGTGACATCCCACTTTTGGGCTGTTGTGTCCTTGGTGGAATCCTTTGGTGTTTCAGCGTGTGCGCTGGCGGCGATGATTGCAACACCGGCCCAGGCCAGCAGTGTGATTCGCAACCTGATGTTCGTGATCATGTCAGATCCCCTCGCATGGATTCAAATTCGCCTTCTGTGCATTGAGCTACTTCAGGCGGGCAAGATAACACGACCAGAATCGGCGAGTCTGGCAATATTTTCCGGCCCATAGCTTGCGGCAACGGGAGGGAGACCCATGCGAGGGGCTCTGCCCCGTCAGCAGGGGAACGGCCATTTGGCTGTGCCGATTCGGATTATGCGATGGAATACGCGCAGCGGCCGACTGGGAAGACCCAGCAACTCACTTTGAGGTCAGCTTGACATCCCGAGAAACCCACCGCAGCGGGACGAAAGATCTGCTGTTTTGGCTGCACGGAACGGCCATCAAAGGCCATCCGCGTAACCAAATCCGCCAGAATTTCTACTGATGAACTGTCTACCTGACAGGGAAGCCTGCGCTCCACATCCGATTTTGGCTAACCGATACCGTTCCTTCTTCACTCAGAATCCAACAACATCCCCCACCCCGCTGCGAAGTGCGAACCACACAAACCGGAAAAACGGGTCGTCGCGACGGCGGATGTACTTCACTTCGCCGATCTTTATCGAACCCGATTTGTCCGGCACATTGGTCCCGCGGATCTTGAAGGTGTTGGCAATGAATGAAGCGATACGGTTGGTAACGCCCTTTTCGCTTCCCGTTTCCTTATTGATGGCTGCGAGGGTCAGGTCTCTATAAACAGCCCGCACGGTACCGCTTGCATGTCCCGCCGTGACATTGACGCCAAATTGCGCCTTCTCCAGGTATCCGGATTTGATTCGCACGTGGTCGGCGATCGTAATGAAGGGATTGAGCGTGTTCAGGTGCATTCTGGCCAGCGAGCCGGAGTATCTCAAGGAGAACTCCGGGGTGGCCACAGGAATCGACATGCGCAGATTGAGCGTGCCCGCGTTCATGAAACGTCCCTGTGCCAGAATCAGGGTGGAATCATGATCACAGCACTGATTGGCAATTCCGCCCACTGACACTTGCATGCTATCAAACGTGATCGCCGCCGGTTTCGCGCCGAGCGCCATCCTCTCGCCGAACCTCAGTGACCCATTGACGATGCTCAGGCTGTCGATTTGGATTGTTGCCTTGATCGAAGAAAACACTTCATGCGGCATCAGAGGATCGATGGTACCACTTTGCGGCGGCTTGTCCTTGTTGGTCAGAATGTCGAGAAATGGATCCTCAAGTCGCACGGAGCGGCTGCAATACATCGTTCTCCGCAACAATCCGAGACACGCCGAGCCTGTCATGCGGGCGTGAGGAACCTCAAGACGGTATCTGGTCTTTCTGAATTTGCTCGCGGCGAAGAATTGCTCGTCCTTGGCGATCGGATGAAACTCAATTTCCTCAGCCACGATTTCTGAATCTGATACCGAGACGTGCAGACGTCCGCAGAGGATCTCGTATTGTAATCGGGGAAACGCCAGCAAAACGTCTTCTGCATCGATATCAGAGTTGGCGAGGAAATCTGGTGTGAGGGCTCTCCCTCGCAATAACTCGATCCATCCTATTCCACTCACGGAGAACGTGGCGATCATGCACGAAAAGCCGGAATCGGTCGGCGTCAGCCACAACGAGTCGCATTCCAGGCGATTGTCTGAGATGTCGTAACCCAGGCCCGCAATCTGCATGGAATAATCCGGATACGTTTTTTCAAACGTGCTGATATTCCGGCCCTTGAGGAATTGATTGACCAGAGAGTCCGGAAACAGAAGGAATGCGGCCACAGAAACAACGGCAATTACCCCAACGGCCAGACCAGCGTGTGCCGCGACTGTCCGTAGTGAGAACCGTTTGGCCGGCGCCTGTGTGTCCTGCGCATGCGGCATTGTCTTACTCCGTCGATCGTCCGTCGTCAGCCAATTCGGACACGACCGGACTCCAAGCTAAGACACACATGGCCTGATTGCAATCGCCTTTCGAGAGGTGTATCACCGGCGATGGATCGCGCTGCGACTGATCACTGCCCGCTGCCCGCTGCCCGCAGACCTCAAGTGCATCCCGCCACCGGCGCGGCACTACCTTCGAAGACGTGATGAATCAGGTACATCACGTCACGACAGCCTGATTCGGACTTGGCTTTTTCAACACGCCCTGAAGTCAGTGGCACACGCCAGGAGGACTGCATCCAAGCGCGAACCCCCTCAAGGCCCCGGAGTCTTGCCAAAGAAAACGGCACAAAGCGGCATATTGGAGTGGCCATGGGTGCCACACCTCCTACGGAGGCGGTGCCGGTCCGCCGCTGAAGATGTAGTCGATCAAATAGGTCAGGTCGAAGACGTCGATCATGCCATCCGGAGAGGCGTTGACATTTCCCGCCTCAGCCACAGGCAGGGGAGGAGGTCCGTCGCTGAAGACGTAGTCGAGCAGGTAGGTCATGTCAAAGACGTCGATCACCCCGTCAGCGTTGATGTCGCCCCGGGTGAACAAGGGCGTCATGAAGCGGAATCCGTTCACCAGAGGCGT
>JAGVEK010000185.1 GCA_020058315.1 Candidatus Zixiibacteriota bacterium | reverse complement strand
TAAGATGCCGCGCCCAGATCTTGCGAGCAGCGCGGTACTTGGCGATCTCCTCGAAGAAGTCGAGGTGGGAGTTGAAAAACAACGATAGGCGCGGTGCAAATTCATCGACATCAAGCCCGCGTGCGATGCCCGCTTCGATGTAGGCAAAACCATCGGCCAGCGTGTACGCCAGCTCCTGCACCGCAGTAGCGCCCGCCTCACGAATGTGGTAGCCGGAAATGGAAATTGTGTTCCATTGCGGCATCTGGCGTGTGCCGTACTCGATCGTGTCGACGATCAACTTCATCGATGGCGCCGGGGGGTAGATCCACTCCTTCTGGGCGATGTACTCTTTGAGAATGTCATTCTGAAGCGTGCCACGCAATTGATCGGGGCGTACCCCCTGCTTCTCGGCCACGACGATGTAGAACGCCAGAACGATCGCCGCCGGGGCGTTGATGGTCATGGAGGTCGAGATCTTCCCGAGGTCGATTCCCTTGAAGATGATCTCCATGTCTTTCAGAGAATCGACTGCCACGCCACAGACACCCACCTCTCCTTTGGAGCGCAGGTGATCGGAGTCGTACCCCATCAGCGTCGGAAGATCGAACGCCACCGACAACCCCATTTGCCCTTCCTTGAGAAGGAAATGGTAGCGCTGATTGGTCTGGGCGGCAGACCCCATGCCGGAGAACTGGCGCATAGTCCAAAGCCGCTTGCGGTACATAGCGGAGTGCACGCCACGCGTGTACGGCGGAAAACCCGGATAGCCGACTTCCGTCAGGAAGTCGATCTCTTCGACATCCTTCGGCGTGTAGATGTCCTTGATCGGAACCGACGAAACTGTGATGAACTTGCGTCCTTCGAGTTGGTCGGTCTGTCCGGCAAGCTCAGACCACTGCTCGTGCGCGTCGTCAATCTTGCGATGTTCGGACTTCGGGAGCGCCGAACTGACGCGCTCGCCCAAGGTTCGTTTGGAGGAATGCGATAAACCGCTCATTGTTCAGCCCTGATCTATGGGTTTGCGCGGCGATTTGAGCACCGTTGCGCCGCAACGACTCGCCGGTAATATCAACTGCGAATCCCTTGTTGTCCATCGAATTGTGCAATGGGAGCGGATTCACGCAGGGGCGAGGACTACCCACGAGAGCCTCAGTGCTCGCGCCGCCAGCTTTCGAACAGTCGGCGCGCCATGGTGTACGGATCTGCCTGGCCGCAGATGATCTGCTCCACGGCCCGATCCAGATGCTGTGTGTCGAGAAGAGTCTGTTCAAGCTGGATATGTGCCAGCTCCAAGAGCGACAGGACGAGGTCTGACCGCGCACGGTCGGCGCGATAACCAGCCGGATCCGCCTGGCTGCGATACTGGCGATGTTGCGACACCGCTGCCCATAATTCGGCGATGCCTGTGCCGTTGGTAGCCACGGTTGGCACGACCGGGGTTTCCCACTCCGGTAGAGATCTCTTGCGGGACGTGGCACGAACCTGCTTGTAGACATCGAGGATTGATTCAAGTTCCGCCTTGATCCGCTCCGCGCCAGGGCGGTCCGATTTGTTCAGGCAGAAGATATTGGCGATCTCCATGAGTCCCGATTTCATCGCCTGTATTGCATCACCCGATTCGGGAACGAACACGACGACCACCGAATCGCACACCGACGCCACATCGAGCTCGATCTGTCCCACACCGACAGTTTCAACCAGGATGATGTCGAAACCGAACCCTTCAAGCACAACACACACATCCTTGGTGGATGCCGCCAGACCGCCCGATGATCCGCGCGTGGCCATGCTGCGCACGAAGATGTTGGGACGGCCATAGAGTGCCTGCATCCTGACACGGTCACCGAGAAGTGCACCGCCGGAGAACGGACTGGAAGGATCGACCGCAATGACGCCCACCCGCAGCCCTTGATCGGAAAGCGAGACAGCGATGCGGTTGACCAGCGATGACTTGCCCGCGCCTGGCGGGCCTGTCAGACCCACCCGATAGGCGATTTTGCCGCCGGAGTAAATCTGCGCCAGCACGTTCTCATACCCTTCGCGGCGATCCTCCACGAATGAGATGATCTTGGCGAGGGCGACCCGGTCACCGGATGCGAAGCGTTCAAGGATGCTCATGGGAGGTGAGGATTTTCCGGATGGAGAGCGACAATGGTGCTTCAGCCCGCAGGTCGGTTCACGCACCAAATCCCTCACACCGGAACGAAATCTTTGACCCTCAACTGCAACTGCTCGCCGTGGTTCCAGTGAACCCGTTCAGGGACGTAAGCAAGGTCGATGGGCCCGCCATGGGCCATCAGTGCCTTGGCCCGGGCGCCCATGTTGAAGCCAATACAGTCGAAGGTGCGACCGCCTTTGGTGGCCTTGAACTTCAGATGGTTGTTGCCAACAATGTACGGCGACCCTGCCAGTTGAACATTCGCTGCCATAAACACGGGGCGGGCATTCTGCGGGCCGAACGGAGCAAATTGCTCAAGGTGATCCAGAAACTGATCGGAAACTTCGTCCAGATCAAGATAGAGATCGATTTGCAGTTTGGGGATCAGATCATCGTCGCTCAGACGCCTGCGCGCCACGGCCTTGAAGCGCTCGGCAAACTCGGGGATCTTATCCCGCTTGATGGACAAACCGGCGGCGAACTTGTGGCCGCCGTAACGGAGAATCAGATCCTCACACTCGCGCAAGGCTTCATACAGGTGGAATGTGGGGATCGAGCGGGCGGAACCCTTTCCTTCATCGTCATCAATCGCAATCATCACAGTCGGGAGATGGAAACGCTCCACCAGCCGTGAGGCGACAATCCCGATCACTCCCTGATGCCATCCCGCCGACGCAAGGACGATGGCGCGGTCTTCGGCAATATCCACCGTCTGCTCGATCTGCTGCAGTGCCTCTCGCAGCGTTGTCTCATCGAGGGTCTTGCGTGTGCGATTCTCCCGGTCAAGCTGGCGCGCGATGTCCGCCGCCACGCGGTCATCCCTGGTGGACAAGAGTTTGATGGCCATCTCGGCATTGCCCAGGCGTCCGACCGCGTTGATCCGTGGCGCCAGGATGAAAACGATCTGCCCGGTGCTGATTGTCCGCCCCATGAGATCGGAGACAAAGCACAGTGACTTGATGCCAGGCTTATTAGTGCGTTCGATCTGCTGAATCCCAAACCGGGTCAGGGTTCGGTTCTCATGGATCAATGGCGCGATATCGGCGGTGGTTCCCAGGGCCACGAGATCGAGGTGTTCTTCCAGTTCGCTCTCGTTCTGACCAAGAGAGCGATACAATGCCTGGGCGAGTTTGAACGCCACACCGACTCCGGCCAATTCTGCGCCAGGCGTCCCCGGAGGGTTAAGCTTGGGATTGACGATCGTAACGGCGCGCGGCAGCCGGGACGCCGGCTCGTGGTGATCCGTGATCAGAACTTCGATCCCCTTGGTACGGGCGTACTCGACTTCATCGACTGCCGTGATCCCGCAGTCAACCGTCAGAATCAGGTTGATGCCACAGGAGACCGCATGATCAATCCCCTCTTCGGAGAGTCCATATCCCTCGATCAGCCGATTGGGCAGGTAGTAGTGAACCTCCGCGCCGAGGCGGTTCAAGACCAGAAACATGAGGGCGGTCGAGGTGATACCGTCGACATCGTAGTCGCCGTAGACCATGATCTTCTCACGGTTCTGAAGGGCGGCGACCAGACGATTAACCGCCTGATGCATCCCCACCATCAGGAAGGGATCAAATAGGCCCGACAACTTCGGATTAATAAACTGATCGATCAGTTCCAGCGTGTTCAGATTCCGCGAAAGAAGAATCCGGACGATGGCGGGTGGGAGATTGAGGGCGTCGACCAGTTCTTGAACTCGTTCAGGTGATGGCGATTCGGAAAAAACCCACTGGATAGCCCGACTCCTGTGACCCAATCCGGCTTCCGGCATCACACGGCCGCTTGTGCTTGTCAATGATCTCCCTTTGGGAGTGCGAGGATTGATGACTGGCGGGTCGTAAGCCGGGTTCTGTCTTCCATCTTGTGGATGGAATGGCGGTCATTGATCTTGCTGTCCCGTCACCGGGACAGTCATGCAGCCTACCCGGGAATCAAACGGGGCGAGCAGCCCCTCTTCCCTGCTTGGCCTTGCACCGAGTGGGGTTTACGCGGCTGGCCCCGTTGCCGGGGCCACCGGTGGTCTCTTACACCACCTTTTCACCCTTACCTCATCCGCCGAAGCGAATGGGGCGGTTGTTTTCTGTCGCCCTATCCGTCGGATTGCTCCGCCCTCCCGTTAGGAGGCACTCTGCTCTGTGGAGCCCGGACTTTCCTCATGACCAATGGCCGATGCCCCGCGCCAAGAACTCGGCACGGGAAATCAGGACCATCGATCACGCGGCCGCCTCACCCACCAGTCTTTTCCTCCGCATCTCCTCTTGTCAAAAAACATTTATCAGCAAACAACCAACATCTGCGATTCAGTGGATCGCCAACGCGATCCTGACTTAATTATACGGATACCATGGACTTTGGCAACCCGCCAAACCTCTCAAAGAAGAGCAAAGCAGGTTCTTTTCGCACAAATCTGACAGAGGCCAGAGTGCAACGCGATTGCCTTTGTGGTTTAGCGTGCATGGCGTAATGTATTGCTTATCAGCGTGTTATCGCGGATAGATAATGTAACGCATTGGGGCTTACCCGAGAAACGATGTGACAAGAAAGCAGGATCAGGTCAGGTAATCCCAAGCGCATCGACCCCATCTATTCAAAGATCTGAGGGCCGTGCCGGCGGCGATCAGCCCATTGGATAGTTCGGTGCTTCCTGAGTGATCGTCACGTCGTGGGGATGGCTTTCCCGCCATCCGGCGGAGGTCACCCTGACGAAGACCGGTTTGACCTTGAATTCGGCGAGCGTTGTGGTGCCGCAGATTCCGAGGCCCGACCGCAGACCACCGATCAGTTGGTGGACAGAATCAGCCAACTCGCCTTTGTAGGCGACGCGACCTTCGATGCCTTGCGGGATGAGCTTGTTCAATTCGACTTCGCCTTGGTAATAGCGGTCACGCGCTCCGACTCGCATGGCACCCAAAGAGCCCATTCCCCGATAGACTTTGTAGGCGCGTCCCTCGAGCAGGACTTTCTCGCCGGGGGCTTCCTCGGTTCCAGCGAAGAGTGAACCAATCATCACCGCATCGGCACCTGCGGCAATCGCCTTGGCCAAATCGCCGGAGAACTTGATTCCTCCGTC
>JAGVEK010000482.1 GCA_020058315.1 Candidatus Zixiibacteriota bacterium | reverse complement strand
TTAGTGTCGGCCAGAAACACATCTTTCCAGCCCGCTCCATTACCGGCCGCGTCGCGGACGTACAGCACGTGATTGGGGAAGTCCTCGAAGAACACCCGAGGTTTGATTTCGCCTTCAACTCGTTGCGCGACGATGCGGTAGGTGATCTCTCGATAGGTCTGGTTGGCGTCTGGCACCGCCCAGATGATAACCCACGAGGTGGCGGCCCATGCCAGGACGGCGAGCAGCAGCACCGGCCTGGCCACGCGATAGACACTGACGCCGCAAGACTGTAGCGCCACCCATTCACGGTCGCCCGAAAGACGGCCGATCCCAATCAGCAGTCCGACCAGCAGCGCCATCGGAACCGTGATGGCCAGCGCCTGTGGAATCAGGGTGCCCATGACCCGCATGACCGTCGCCGCCGGGACCCCCTTGGCAATCAGCTTCTCGGCCAGCTCGACGAGAAACGGCACCAGAAGGATGAAGGTGAACACCAGCAGCGAAATCACGAACGGCGTGACGATGGCGCGGATGAGGTAGCGATCGATGATGCGCAGCATGGATGGCCTCCGGAACTTTACCACACGGCCGCGCGGCAAACAGGGCGCCTCACACAAACGGCTGACGATCAACTCGCAGAAGAGCGAACGGGTGGTTGGCTTGCGGTGGACCCGGACAGTTAGGGTAAATAGCAGAGAACAGCCAGAAGAGCATCAACAGGTCGTCAACAGGCTATATTTGCTATGTATTTGCTTTATGTCTGATAATGTATGTTATGTTAACTAACGCCTATGGCTCTGGATTCCCAACCCCAGCCAAACCGGAGCCCTCAGGGTTGTTTCGCGGACCGGAGCTCCCTCAGAATGGTCTCCAGTGCACTGATGATCTCGTCCTGCTGAACGTCCCGTTTGCTGAACGTTAGCCGCAGATTGAAGGCCTTTGTGGGAGGCCTGAATCGAAATACGTACGTTTTTGGCCGTCCTCGTTTCGGCTGCGCCGTTTCCTGTCGTAGCCGCTGGCGCGTAGCATTCCCATCTCTTGTGATTCGCTCTATCAGCGCCACCATTTTTGCCGGGTCTGACTGCCTAAGTATCTCAAGAAGCAGCGACTTCGAGTGAATGTCTGCCAGCCGACATAGATTCTTCACCTCGTCTGGCATCTTGTGGAGAGCGATCGACTCCGTGATGGCTGTTCGAGACTTCCCGAGCCGCTTGGCCAGATCCTCGTGGGTGTAGCCGCTGCGTTTCGCCACAGAATACATCGCCTCGGCCTCTTCAAACGGCGTCAGATCCTTGCGCTGTAGATTCTCGATAAGCGCCAGTTCGATTACTTCGGCGTCGTCGACGTCGCGGATCACGACCGGCAATTGGAGGATGCCAACCCGGACGGCGGCCTGATACCGGCGCTCTCCCGCAATAATCTGGTACCGGCTGCCCATGAAACGAACGACCAGCGGTTCGATGACGCCTTTTTCGGCGATCGACGCCATCAGTTCAGACAGGTCGCCCATCGCCTGGCGTGGCTGATCGGGATTCGGATCGATCTGGTCGATGGCCAGTAGCCGGCCGATCGGCGTGCCGGCAGGTTCCGACAACGTCTCCACATAATGCTCATCGTGGCGCATCCGGACGGTTTCCGGGAGCCCTGCGCGTTTAGCCACGGTCGATGACCTCCTCACAGAGACGGTAGTACTCGGTGGCGCCGGACGACTCGGGTGCGAAGCTGAAAATCGATTCCTTGTAGGCCGGGCTTTCTTCCAGCCTCACACTTTTGCTGATGACAGTTGTGAACACCTTCTCGCCGAACACACGCTGAATCTGACCGCGAATGTCTTTAGCGATCGCCGTTCTGCGGTCGTGCATCGTAATGAGCACACCAAGGAGACGCAAGTCCGGGTTGGCCCGGGCGCGCACTTTCTCAACGGTCTCCAAGAGATCGTCGGTGCCCTCCAATGCGAAGTAAGACGACTGGATCGGAATCAGGAGATGCGTCGACGCGACCAGTGCGTTGACCGTCAACAGGCCAAGCGTCGGAGGGCAATCGACGACGATGACATCGTAGGAGGGGCGAAGCGGCGCAATCCGGTCCTTCAGCCGAAAATGCGCATCCAGCTCCCCTACCAGTTTGGCTTCGAGCTTGGCGAGCGCGATCCGGGCGGGCGCAATCCACAGGTTGCCCACCGTAGTTGGCTGCACGACGTCGCTCAACGGGCAGCCGCCCTCGGCGATGACGTCGTAGACGCTCCGCTCGATCGTCCGGACGTCCAAGTAGGACATGGTACTGTTGGCCTGCGGATCCATGTCGATCAGCAGTGTGTGCTTTCCGCGCATCGCCAACGCGGCGGCGAGGTTGATGGCCGTGGTGGTCTTAGCGACGCCACCCTTCTGGTTGGCAATGGAGACGATCATGGAATGTGGCCCACGGAAGGCGGTTTGATTCTAAGTGGCCCGCGAAGCAGTGTCAAGCAAGGGCCGCTGCAGGTATCATCCTGACCGTCGGCTACATCTTGTATTTCCCCAGTTCCTCGGGATCCAGGCTCTCGAGCCAGCGCTGGAGCCGCTCGGAGTCGGCTTTCTCTGGCGCGAAGTCGATGGTTTTCGCGTGGTCGATCACCCGTTCTTCGACGTAGATGGGAGCCTGCGTGCGCAACGCCAGCGCGATGGCATCGCTCGGACGCGCATCAATGGCCATGACTTCCCCGCCGACCGTCACGTAGATGAGCGCGTAGAACGTATTGTCTTTCAGATCGGATACTACGACGCGCTGGACTTCGGCGTTGAGATCGCGGAGCACGTTTCGAAGCAAGTCGTGCGTCATCGGCCGCGATGTGCTGATGTTCTCAATTTGCAGAGCGATGGCGTTCGCCTCGAACACACCGACCCAAATCGGCAGCACGCGGTCGCCATCCCGATCGCGCAGAATGATGATGGGCATGTTGGTGACCGGATCCACCATCAATCCCTTGATGACCATTTCTACTTGCATTGTCGCTCCCTGGTGCAATCCGGACTCCCCAGTTCTTGAATTCGTGCGGTCGACTCGAGGGCCACTACCGGCGAATCGATCGTCAGGCGACTACCTGGGAGACGCATCCCCGGAGGCTGTGGGGACCGGCGCGATCGATGTGTACCATCACGGTGCTCCCCAGCAGTTGCTCGTCACCCGGGAAGTTCACGAAGGTATTGCCGGACGTTCTGCCAGACACCTCTGAGTCCCGGCGCCTGCTGATACCATCCACGAGCACGGGAAGATCCCGACCGACGGCCCGTTCGTGAAGAACCAACTCGATGGCGGCCTG
>JAGVEK010000258.1 GCA_020058315.1 Candidatus Zixiibacteriota bacterium | reverse complement strand
GCAGGTACTCACCGGCGGTCACACCGGCAGACAAGGGCGTGAAGCCCACGGGTTGCGGGAAGTTGAGGTGGCGCACCGGGAGAAGGGTGCTGCTGAAGGTGCGTCCCTCGCCTGTACCAACAAACAGTGTCAGGCCCAGCAGAAGAGTACAACCCAAAATGATCGCCGCTTTTCTCATGGCACATCCCTCAGCAACGGGTGATAGTCATTGCCCGGATTTGAGACCGGGTTTGCTGTGAGGAGGATGACGCAACCGAGGTGCCACGCGGACCGTTTGCATCCGGGACTGACTGGTTCACTGAATCGGAGGACCGGAAGTCGATGGCATGCGACAGGTTGTGAATGAGGAGGCTGACGGGGGCGGGCTGGCAGGTTTGCCGGCTGTCTGCACCGCTATTCACATTCCTTGAATTGCGACCGTCATCATGACGAGCGCCAGGGAGTCTTGTTGCGGGGACTGCTCAGCCCATAAGAAATCCCCCGGTCTCGAGAAAGGAGACCGGGGGGGACATTTCAAAGCGTGAAATCGGGGTTACGGGCCCTGTTCGATCGGCTGATTATAGAACCAATCCGTCATGCCCTTCACGTATTCAATGCACTCATTTTCTTTGAAGAACCAAAGCGGGCATCCCATGTAGGCAGTCTTGTACTTGGGCGTCCGCAGGGTCGGGCCAACCGCGCGCACGGCGACAAGTCGCTGGTCGGCCGGGCTATAACCGGGGCGCCAGCTCGTGAATAAGTAGAGCGGTCTGGTGGCGGGGGCTTGTGTATCGGTCCAGCGGAGCACGTAGCCAACACTGGGAACGCCAAGTATGTCATCGGTCGGCAGGAATGGCCGCAAGTCGAGATAGTGCCTGGCGTTACGCATGCTGTCCACGTCAATGACCGGCGGCAGATTCGCGGGTCTGTCCAAGGCGGGGTCGTTGCTGGAGATCCCCTTGGCGGCGATGAATTCGTCATTGGAGGATGGAGGTATCTGCTTGGCTGACGCAAAGAAGGATGGGTAATACAAGCCGGCGATACCCAGGTATCGGGGGGGAAAAGAGTTACCGTCCTTCAAGAAATCGAACTCTTTGGGAGACACACTCTGACCCATATCCGTGCCCTTCAGAAGCCCGACACGCGAGACCAGCCACAACTTGCCTCCAATATCCAGGTACTGCGTCAACGGCACTCGTGAGTCCGGATCCTGCGTAATGGGTTTGCTATAGTCGTCGTCGGAGTAGAGCACCATCTCGTGCCTGGAGAGCTCCGTCAAGGGCACTGAGCTGGAACAACGATCAGCTATGGTGCAGAGTTTTTTCTGGTCCGCCCGCTGCCAGAAGTCGAGTTCCGGCTTCCAGAAGTCGTGAGGTTCCTGGATATTGGCATCGATCAGTCTCGCCATGCGGAAAAGAAATGCCTGGTTCGTATCACCCGATTGCGCCCTTCTAGGATCCTCGCCCTCGGGAATCCAGCTCGGATAACTGGCCGGAGATATCATGTATGCTGTCTCGTCGACAACCAGCAGTTTCCGCTCAAATTTTGCGTAGACGGCCCTGAAGGTGGTCACCGCCGGGGTCGGATCAGCAACAGAGGCATCGTCACGCGCCTGAACCAGAAAGAGGAAGAAGCCTGTTCGGGTTGTATCCGGAGGCGGGTTGAGCGAATCGACCTGCCGCCAGAGGTCATAGACAGTGGTGATTGTATCGGCAACCCATAGTCCCTTGCGAGGATCGGCGCTGTGTGACTCCCAAATCGGAGCACTGAACTGGATTGTATCCTCGAGCTTTGGCCGGTCTTTAACCTCTCCATTTCCAGTTGCGTAGGGGCCGTAGATCCGCCAGCGGTAGTCCAAGACCGCGCGGCCGGGCAGAAAGTCCAGATTATCAGCACCTTCCCACGAGATGCTGATTCCTCTGTAAGTTTCCGAGAGGCTGGGCGTGGAAAAATAGTCCTTAAAAGCTTCGAACGACTTGATCCTCGTCTCCGGCCAGTGGTTATCGCGCAGGAAGCTGCGGTACTTGATGTCGGACTCGCCGCCCTGATCGTCGACCGCACGAATGAACATGAACTGCGCGATAGACATCGACCAGCAATCTTTGCCCACCGTATCTATCCTGATATCAATCACCGCACCAGTGCTGTCTTTGATGTTTATTCTGACCTCCTCTGAATCGCAATCGAGAGTGTCGAAAGATGCGTAGAGGGGGATTCTTGCGTTTGTGGGGAGAACGGAAATGCTGGAATCGACAAAAATGGAAACCCAGGGCAGGGAGTCTTTGGCACAGCGAATGAAGCTCTCGATATCCGGCTCACCGCAAGTGTTGCTATGCCGCTTCAAGAATTCCTCGACGCTAAACCCGGCGCCCGTTTCTGGAACCACGGCGTAATCATACCGGACGATTCGGCCATCGTCATCAGTGCCATACCAATAGACCGTGGGATTGGCACCGACGAGCTGGCCTCCCGGCGGCGTGTTCACGAGAATCAACTCTGGCGGGGAATTCCCGGGGGGATTGCCCGTGAGTTTCAGCCGGCCGCAACCGCCAGCCATCAGAGCCAACAGCAGCACGGTTGCACCTGCGCGGTACAAGTTCTTTGATACGTGCAGTCTGGGGCGATCGTGTCTTAGTATTGCCATATGATCATCCTCCGAAGGCGCTCCGGCTAAAAGTCAACGGTCAGTGAGAATCGCTGAATCTTGTCCAGCGCCTGGAAATCCTGATAGGCGTAGTCAATGCGGGCTTTGTAGCGCTCTGCCAATTTGAACGTCAGTCCTCCACCGACGGAGATCCCGCCCAAGTCGTACTCGAAACGGTCGCCGATGCGGAATGACGCGAAATTATTGAATACATACTCCAGCCCGGCACTGTAACGCTCACGATTGTCAGAAGGGTGCGATCCTTCAACCGCCAGAACCGCGTGGTGCTTCGGCGCATCGAGGATATCGACCGCTCCGCCAAATCTGAAGTTGATCGGCAGGGGGAAGTCCTCGGCAATGTGCCGCATGTCGGGGCCGAAGTTGGAAATCATCATGGTGATCTTAAAGTTCCGGAACCCGGTGTTGTAAATCGTGCCGATATCGGCAGCCCAGCCGGTTGCGCGCTCGGTCTCGAGAAGTTCGTCGACAAGCTTGAAAGTACCGCCCACGGAAAAGCGGTCGGTCAGGAAGCGCCCGTAGGAGACCGACACGGCATACCCTTTTGCGCCGAACGTCGTGCCCTCGCCGGGCCTCGCACCGTCGCCGTCGGGGTATTTGTAATCGGTGCGGAGCATGTCGCCGGCATCGAGCCCGTAGTAACCCAAGCCGAGCACTCCGCCGAAGCGCAGAGGCACGGTCAGGGCCGCGAACGAGTGCGTGATATCGGCAGGATACTGAATGTAAGAGAGCATCACCTGGCGATTCTCGATCTGCACAAGTCCGGCGGGATTGTAGAAGACCGCCGAAGCATCATCGGCAATCGCGGTGAATGCGCCGCCAATCGCTTCGGCGCGCGGCGAGACACCGATCTTGAGGAACTGCGCACCGGTCGTCCCGACCTTGTCCTGCGCAAATGCCTCGGGGGCAACCGCCAGCAGACCGGCGAGGAATGCGGCTCCGAGCACCCACCCTATCCGTCTAATAGTCATCATTATATCCTCGTGATTGCGTCCCATATATTGCTGCACCTTACTTTATGATCACGAATTTACCGACTTGCGATCCGAGCTTGGACGTCACCCGGTAAATGTAGATTCCGGAAACCACTGCCTGCGCATTGCGTGTAACCAGATCCCACGAGCATTTTGAGGAATACGTGCTGAGGATCTTGTCCGGGTGGTCGATCGTGCGCACGAGATCGCCCCCGAGAGTATAGATCTCAATCCGGGCGGCGTCGGGCAGATTAATGAAGTTGATACGCCGGTCCTTGGCCGGGTCAAACGGAGGGCCATCGATACCCTGTCCCTCCCATCCCTGGGCGTAGTAATTGGTCTTCTCGCCATTGCCCTCATAAGAGATTTTGTATGGGTTCGGGTAGACGACGACATTGAGCTTCTTACGCATCACCACATCCGCCGAGTAGATGGGTACGGCGAGGACGTTGCATTCACCCACCGGCGATTCAAGGACATCGAGATCGATTGCCGGGTTACCCTGATCGAAGGCCGTGACCGAAAAATACTGCCCAATGGAGGGATTCAAGTTTGTGAGATCGAAGTGATAGAACCCGTAGACAAGCGTGTCGCTGCCAATCACCAGCGTGTGAATTGAATCTCTCCATATCCTGTTCGAGTCCAATTGGCCATTCTCGCGGAATGTATTGGCTCTATTCTGGTCCCACGGGACGAAGTAGGAGTATTGCACAACAGAGTCACCCGCAGAACCGAGGATCTTTTCCTTGTAGGCAAGCGCGGTATCAGTGAAGTAGTACAAACTCGGGTCGAGAGATGGATCGCGGCTCTCCTGACGCAGGCGCTCGACCATTTTGACCTCGCCACTGGATTTCCAGTTTCCGTCGCTGGGATCAAGAATATAGCGTTTGTAGTCTTCCCTGTCCCAACTCGCCAGGAGAGAATACTGATCGGTGATATTGGAGCGTCCCACGTGGACTCTGTAGCCTTCAAAATCGAGCTTCTTGGACTGCGGGTCTCGCGTTGTCTCCGAGGCGAGACCATTCCAAGTCAGCCGGACGATCTCAGGTTCAGTTTCAAAAGTCAGAATCGTATCCCCTG
>JAGVEK010000193.1 GCA_020058315.1 Candidatus Zixiibacteriota bacterium | reverse complement strand
CGGACCCCGCAACCGGCGCATGATCCGAATCAGATCATCGAATGAGTACCGCCGTGTTGTGGCCTTCTTTTTTGTGTTCATGTGGAAAACCGCCGAATCCCTCTCTGATGGGAATATGATGTGGGTCCGCCTGTCCAGCCCGATGTCCCGACTCGCATGACAAAATATGCCACCGTCTTGCCTGTGATGCCAGAGGATCTCCCCGATCCTGCCGAAGCACGAGTGGCGCTCGCAACCACAGCCGGCACCGTGCCGATTGTTCCGAAGCGCTTCTCGACCGGCTGGCATTCCGGGCCAAGCGACGATGTCTCCTTGACTTGCCGAAAAGAACTGTCGTAAAATTAGGTTTCCGTCTCGATTGGACAATGGCCCTGATGATGACAACTTTTCAACTCGCCAAGAACTACGATCCGCAGGACGCCGAAAAGAGATGGTGGGCAGCGTGGCAAGACAATGGGTATTTTCATGCGGACCCAAAGGTACAACGTCCCAAGTACTCCATTGTGATTCCCCCCCCCAATGTGACCGGCATCCTGCACCTGGGACACGCGCTCAACAACACCATGCAGGATGTCATGCTGCGCTACAAGCGCATGACCGGCCATGAAGTCGAGTGGCTGCCCGGCCTCGATCATGCCGGGATCGCCACGCAGGTTGTGGTCGAAAAACAACTGATTGCCCAGGGTACGACCCGCGAGGCGGTCGGCCGCGAAGAGTTCCTCAAGCGCGTCTGGCAGTGGAAGGAAAAGAACGGCGACATCATCCTGGATCAACTCAAGAAGATGGGCTGCTCCTGCGACTGGAAACGGACCCGGTTCACGATGGACCCCGGACTGTCCGAGGCGGTCAAGGAGGTTTTTGTCCGTCTGTACGAAAAGGGGCTCATCTATAAGGGTGTCTACATCGTCAACTGGTGCCCGCGCTGCCGCACGACTTTGTCCGACGACGAATTGGAACGGGAAGAGAAAGACAGCTCGCTCTGGTATATCCGTTATCCGCTCGCCGAAGGAGGTGGGTATCTCGTTGTCGCAACCACGCGGCCCGAGACGATGCTGGGCGACACCGCTTTGGCTGTCAATCCCAAGGATGGCCGCTACAAGTCGTTCATCGGCAAAAAGGTCCTCTTGCCGCTCCTGGGGCGCACGATGCCGGTCATTGCGGACTCTTACATCGATGCGGAATTCGGCACCGGCGTCCTGAAAGTGACCCCCGCCCATGATGCCAACGACTTCGAGATTGGCAAACGCCACAACCTCGAATCGATCGCGGTGATTGATGATCGCGGATTGATCACCAAGGCCGGCGGGCCGTACTCCGGCCTGGATCGGGATACCGCCCGCGCGAAAATCGTCGCCGATCTGAAAGAGCAGAGTCTGCTCGAAAAAGTGGAACCCTACCGCCTGGGTGCGGCCGTCTGTTATCGATGCTCAACAGTGATCGAGCCGTTCCTGTCAGAGCAATGGTTTGTCAAGATGTCGGCACTGGCGCCGCCCGCGATTCAGGCCGTGAAGAACAACCAGATCCGCTTTCATCCGCCCCATTGGTCCAAAGTCTATCTGCACTGGATGGAGAACATCCATGACTGGTGCATCTCCCGACAGCTCTGGTGGGGCCACCGGATCCCCGTGTACAAGAACGAGCAGACAGGCGAGATCCGTGTCTCCAAGACGCCTCCGCAGGACGATGGGTACCACCAGGATGAGGATGTTCTCGACACCTGGTTCTCTTCCTGGCTCTGGCCATTCTCGACTTTCGGCTGGCCTGAAAAGACCCCCGAACTGGAGGCGTTTTACCCGACAGCATCGCTGTTCACCGCGTCGGAGATCATCTTTCTCTGGGTGGCCCGGATGGTGATGGCCGGGTGCGAATTCATGGGGGAGATCCCGTTCTCGGACGTCTACATCCACGGCACGGTGCGTGATGCGGTTGGCCGGCGCATGTCGAAATCGCTCGGCAACGGCATCGATCCTCTGGAGATCATCGCCAGGCACGGCGCCGACTCACTCCGATTGTCACTGGTGCTCGCGGCTCCCGAAGGACAGGATCCTCTGATTTCCGAGAACACTTTTGAGCAGGGACGCAACTTTGCCAACAAGCTCTGGAATGCTGCCCGCCTCGTGCTGGCCAATCAATCCGAAACGCCTCCAGCAGAGCCCGTCAATCTGCTGAAATCCAGGGACAAACTGGAACTGGCCGACCGGTGGATCGAAAGCCGCCTCCATCACACCATCAAGGCGGTCACCGAAAACCTCGACTCGTTCCGTTTTAATACCGCAGCAAAAGCCCTCTATGATTTCATCTGGAGCGATTTCTGCGACTGGTACCTCGAACTCGCCAAACCGCGCTTCTACCAGCAGGACGATTCTCTCCAGCGGCGCGCAGCCCAGCAGGTCTCTTTGGAAGTTCTGGGTTCCATCGTGCGACTTCTTCACCCGTTCGCTCCCTTCGTGACCGAGGAGCTCTGGTCGCATTTGAGAGAGCGCTTGCACGGCACCCCCGAGGGACACGTGACCGTCGCGCCCTGGCCCGTTCCTGCCGCGGAATGGATGGATGATGACCTCGAAGCGGCGATGCAGCATGTATTCGATGTGATCGCCGCGATTCGCACGGTGCGCTCAGAAATGAAAATACCACCGGCGAAGGGAATTGATTGCCTGATCCGTGTTGATCGCCCGCGTCTGCTCCGCAATCTCCAGGCCTGCACGGCGAATATCCGCATCTTGGGGAAAATCGAGAACCTCACGATCGCGGCGGAGGTGCAGAAACCCATCCCCTCCGCCTCAGCGGTCATCCGCGATGCGGAGATCTTCATTCCCCTTGAAGGAATCATCGACCTTGAAGGCGAGCGGCGCCGGCTGCAGAAGGATCTGGAGCACAATACCCTTCAGTTGGAGAAGATCAACCGCAAGCTCGACAATCCGGACTTCCTTGAAAACGCGCCTTCGGACGTGGTGGCCAAAGAACGCGCCAAGCGGGAAAACTTTCAGATGATCGTCGCCCGTATCAACGCCAACTTGGAACAGCTCGTGGGCTGGTGATTTCAATCGCCGCCCCGGGAATTGATGTGTACAATCTTGTGGGACGGAGTGCGGAGGCGCGCTTCGAAATGAATGCCATGCCGGACAGAATGAGGAAAGGGGCGACTTCCATGCGAAGACTCGCAAGCCTTTTGATCGTGGCGATGACCGCCAGCAGTGGGATGGCACGCGCCGGGGTTCAGATCACCATCTACAACAACGACTTGGCGCTGGTCAAGGATACCCGGACGCTGGAGTTTAAGAAGGGCACGTTCGATCTGTCCTTCTCCGATGTGGCATCAGCCATTGATCCCACCTCGGTTGCTTTCACCGTGACCGAAAAGTCGAAATCCGTGACGCTCCTGGAACAGAATTACCGGTACGACCTGGTCTCCTCAGAAAAAGTCATGCAGAAATACGTCGATCGGTCAATTCAGGTCCTGACCCGGCAGGACAAGATGCTCGAAGGTGCGCTCCTGGCGTTTGATGCCGGGACCCTCACCCTGAAAACCGCTGACGGCGGTATCCGCATCGTCAACCGTGAGCAAATCGCCGATCTCTCCCTGGGGGAACTTCCGCAAGGTCTGATCACACGGCCAACTCTGGTCTGGAAACTGAACTCGGATATCGCCGGTCCGGTTCCGTCGGAGGTTCGTTATCTGACCGGCCGGATTGGCTGGCATGCGGAGTATGTGGCGACCGTCTCTGCCAACGATGATCGCCTCGATTTGGGCGGCTGGGTGTCGATTGACAATCGCTCGGGTGCGGGCTACGAAGACGCCACAGTCAAACTCATCGCCGGTGATATTCACCGGGTCGAGGCGCCACGCCCGATGATGCTCGAGAAAGCCATGACGGCCGCCGCCGACGGGGGATTCGCCGAGAAGCAGTTCTTCGAGTACCAT
>JAGVEK010000376.1 GCA_020058315.1 Candidatus Zixiibacteriota bacterium | reverse complement strand
TAAGCAGCGATGCTTTGACACCCATCTGAGTCAGGGAGCTGGCGGCAGCTACGGCATCGAGGATGACACCCATGGCATCATAACCAAGGGCGGACGACGTGTTCGGCCGTCGTTTGAATTGCTGCTCAAAAAGGGTCACAAATCCCCTCACTTTGACGCGTTCGATGTCAGGGGAAAAATGCGACGCAACGAAGATGCGGGATTTGTCTGTAACGGCATCGCCAGCCATCGCGAAGAAGCCATCGGACTCCCAGGCATCACCGCCGAGGAAAACCACATCGAGATTCATGGCCTTAGCGCCCTCGAGAATGGCGGCGGCCTCGGGATAGAAGCCGGATACGAGGATTGCATCCGTCTTGCGTTCGCGGGCAAGTTTCAGAGCATCGCCAAACTGTGTCTGGCCGGGGTTGTATCCCAGTTGGAGAACGACTTCACCGCCCAACTCCTTGAATCGACGGCTGAAATACCGCGTCAGCGACACGGTGTAATCGTGATTTTCCTCCATCAGAATGGCCACCTTGCGGACACCGAGGCGCTGATAAGAGAAAGTTGCGAGGGCATTGGCCATGTCCGGATCGACGAAACACACACGGTAAATGCAGTCACCGATGGCTGTTATGGCCGGATTCGTCGCTTCGGGCACAACGAGCGGCACACCAAGATTCTGCGCGGCAACTGCGGCGGCCGAGGTGACCATCGACGTGTTTGATCCCACGATCGCCAGCGGACGGTATTGCTTCATCAGCACGCGGATGCCCTCGGCAGCCAGGATCGGATCAGACCGGTCGTCGTAGACTTCGAGTGAGATCGGGTGATTGGCGACCCCGCTCTCCGCATTGGCCTCGCCAACGGCCATCCTCAGTCCGGCGAGGCATTCCTCTCCGAAAGCTGAGTCACGACCGGAAACTGAAATAACCGCGCCAATCACGATGGGGTCGGGCGCCTGCGATTGAGCAATCGCGACACCAGCCTGAAGTGCCACCAATGTCATCAGCAGCCCGCCACGGCGGGCGGCTGTTGTCCTCCAATGACCTTTCGAGCCTGTCATGCCATCCTCCTCCATGTTGGCTCCCCAAAGATCGTGCGCTTCCCATCTCCCGGCAAGAGCTTATTTACGACGCTGACAATTGCAGTCAGTCTCTGCAAAATAGATACGCTTCGACTGGCTGAACGGGGAAGCCAAGTTCGCTCCCCCCTGTTACTTTCTGTTTCGTCAGCGGCAATCTGAATCGGCAGTGGAAAATGACAATCGCGGGCAGTTCGTACAGAGTAAAGAGCGGGATAGCCGGATCTTGCGCCTGGGAATGTCGTCAAACCAGGTGGGCGCAAGGGGCTTACCGGTCTGCGACGGGTCGTTACCACCAAATCTGCGGCAGGGTGATGACGGGATCGGGTTCTCAGAACCATTCCTCCATGCACGGAACGCCGGGAAGGAACGCCCCGTCCAAGAGAGCCAGCGCGCTCGATGACGCCTTCAGACTGCCCTGGCGTACCAGCGCGGATGCCGAACGGTGTCCGGAATAGATTACGGCGAGAGTCTGGATGTCGGTCTTGATGACCAGTGTCCTGGTGGTCAGGCGCTGGACCTTGCGAACAGTGGCGGTGCCTGCATCCCAGTTCACTCTCCACTTCCCGCTATTCCACGGGCTGGTTGCATCAGCCGTGACATCGAGAACCACTGCTCCGCCGCAATCAGGATGGTACGATCTTTGCTCAATGGCACCCTTGAGATCGACGAGTTTCAGCATCATTTTTGGCCACAGGAGGACCTTGATCTTCGGGTCTTCGAAATGGGGGAAGATGTCCACATCGACCGGGAGGAACCAGCGAACTTCTTTGACCTGATCGCGGAGATTGCGGATGAACTGCAGGATGGCGTTGAGTGCTCCGGGGTCTTCCCAAATCGCCTGCGCAACACGCACGTCGGCACGTTCGTTGCTCTGGGAAAGATTGGTAATAAGGAAGCCAACCACACTGCCCGGTCTTCTCCTGCCTTCGGGCGGCCGCTCCACCAGGTAGACACTTCTGAGACCCTTCCAGCTCGTAAAGTAACGAGACTCCCAGTAGCCGGCATCACGGCGCACCATCCCGGTGTAGTTTCCACCGCAGCGCAGACGCAGGTGCTCGAGTGTTTCCCAATGGGCCTGTCCATTGACTTCCCTGATCGTGTACGATCCCACCGGGCGACGCGCTATCTGGTGGGGCTCGAACAGGTGCTCGTGGACAAAGAAGGAATCGGCGTACCCCATTGCCGCATAGAAGGAATTCTTGAACGGCTGCAGCACGGCCAGAGGACGCTTTTCACCGCGCATCTGCTGGTGCATTCTTGTCATCAGCTCGCGGACCAGACCCTGACTTCGGGACTCCGGCCGGGAGACAACAGCGGCGACACCACCCATGGGTAAAAACGACCCGCCAACCCTCATTTCGAACGGCTGGTACCAAAGTCCCGCATGCAACACTCCATCCTTGAACGCGCCCCACGAATGCCCGAGTTGTTCGGCGACAATGGACATGTAGCGGTCGATCGATTGCGGGGTGTCAAAGTCTCGAAAACAGTACCGGCACAGGTCTCCGTAAGCCTCCAGATCGCTTTTCTTCATCGTCCTGATTTCCATGGGTCTGTCTCCCTTCGCCGGCATTCAAGATAAGTCATTGGCCTTCTGTGGAAAAGAAGACACGACCCTTGTTCTGGGTACGATGGATGACTACAGACAGTTGCGCGGGGAGAAACGATGCGGGTCCGAACCAGCCGCGTCCCGGTGGTGTTTTGGGGCACCGGCAGGAAATCGGGGATAACAACTCAGGGGACAGGATGGAGCTTGCTGTTTCCTGGTCTGTTGGACGTCTTGACCGGAGTGGCCTGGTCGATTGCGGGCAGACAAAGCGAACCAGCGCCCTGGAGGACCATCCGCCTCCAGCAGACCCGCTCGACGATCACCTCGATTTCCCGCGCATTGAACGGTTTCGTGATGTACTCGTCGGCTCCCTTGGTGCGGGCGAGATCGGGTGTTTTGGCATCACCGAATCCGGTCATGACAATAACTCCCACGTTCGGCCATTGCTGTTTCACTCTGGCCAGGAGTTCGAACCCGTCGATTTCGGGAATGCGAAGGTCGGTGACGACAATGTCGAATCCCGACTTGGCCAGCTTGTCCAATGCATCAGTGACGCCACCCGCCGTTTCCACGCAGTAGCCCTTGCCAACCAGGATTCCGCGCACCATTTTGCGCATCAGCGGTTCGTCGTCGACGACCAGCACTCGTGCTCTGGATTTCATGAACAGTGCCCCCGTGATACAACCGGCCTCAGTCACGGTGAATGCCGGTTCATTCTAATTGTCGGATTCTCAGTAAAGAGCTTGATCCCCCTGCCGAGTTTTATCCGGGCGATGAATGGCGAAAAGGTCGCCAGAGGATCAAGCTGGTGCAACCGATCGCCAGCGGCAGGCCTCCAAGGCGCACGGCGTGGAGTATTGAGAACCCCGCTCATGCCAAGTCAGTCTTCTCCGATGGGGGTCAGTTCCACTTTACCATGGCGCCGTCTGGCGCGTCCCCAGGCCCGGTCCCAAGAGGACGGCGTTAAGGAACAGCCTCTTGGTGCCATGGAAATAGGCGCGGAAATAGGGATCTTCGGAGAAGAGGATAATCTGCCCTTTCCCTATTCCCTCACGCGTGGCGTATGCCGTTTTGGCCCAGCGCTGACGTGCCTCGGGCCACAAGAGACCGGCAAGACGCATCTGACCGGCATCCGCCAGCCGCGCGGGAACTTCCACGGGGTCCTTGGCGACCAGCGCGTGTGACGAATTGAGAATGGCTATGGTTTCCGACTTGGTGCCGTCCGCGGCTGGTTCGGTGACACCGAAATTCATCCAGTGCTCGGGATTGAGCTTCAACCGAACGATGACACCAGTCGGTCCGAAGTTTCGCGCCTTTTCATCAAGCCGCTTCAGGACCTCCATGTCCGGCTTCCCCGATTGAGGCTCGTTCTTGGATGGGGTCTTGGCCTTCTCTTTCGTCTTGCCCTGCCAGATCGCGGCGGTGTCGACGGTGGCTGTGAAAGCGGCAAGATTCTCGGCGTAGTCCTGGTCGTAGTCGGCCAGTTTGTCGAGAACACTCCCCTTCTCACGCGCCGACGACAGGCCGCTGACGGAATCGGCGCAGAAGTACGCGGCGTCGCCGATGCCGATCAGCGTGCCACCGGCCTTAACCCAGTCCTTCAGTTTCTGCAGACCTCCCTGGCCAAGCTGCTCGCGCAGACCACTGGCGCCACCCCAGTAGGACGGCATGATCAGGACGTTGTAAGCCGACAGATCATAGCGCGCGATTCCTGTGATATCCAGGAGCGACTCGCGGATCTTCAGATCATTGTCGAGCAGATGCCAGAGCCATCCGCAACTGGTGATATCCACGCCCGAACCCATAAACAAACCAATTCGCGGTGCGCGGAGCAATTCAAAGTAGTCGGACCCAAGATCGGGGCCGGCGGACGAATACCCACTGGAGACGCCCACCACGCGTGCGCTCGTCTGCTGAGCGACGCTGGTCAGACGTTGCTTGAGATCATCGGGATTCTCGGAGCGCCGCAGGAGAAGTGTTCCGGCCGCGTACGGGACATTGTCATGCACGAACGGCTTGGTCGTCGCGTGCACCTGCAGGCCCCCTTCGAGAATCCGGGTCAGGGCATTCATGCTGCGGTCATCGGTAGTGGGAATGATATAGCCGAAACCCGCATCGGGGTTCTCGACTCTCCCCGGAGGGGCCCCTGAGTCGGTCACTAATGCCGTACGCACGGCGGGACGCGACGGACTGTAACTGATATCCAGATCATAGCCGAGCGCCAACGACCAACTGGAGACTTCGTAAAGGCGTGTGCCGTTGCCCTTCTCAATCTCGCGGCGCTCCTCCTGCAGAAACGACGGAGACAGATGTGGATCGAAATCGAGGAGCGCCTTGGCCATCACACCGAGGGGCTGGTTCAAGGGAATCAGGTGTGTACCAGCCGCGAATTTCCGGGTGAGCTTTTCTCCACCGCGTGATTCCACGCTGGCGGAGAACGCTTCGGCGGCGCGCTCGATGCGCAGACCGTGCCGGGTAATCGTGGCGAGAAACTCAGACTGACGGCCGGGGTTGTCTCCGGGAGCCAGGATAAAGGCGCCGTGAAGACTTTTTCCCGAACCGGTGACCGCATCCCGACGGAAGCGTGCGAAGTCGGACAGGAGTTCTTTGCGGTGATTCGCGGCGGTTGTCAGGTTGGCCAGCGAACTGACAGCCTGATGTGCGACCGACTCGGAAAACGAGAGGGTGGATCCGTCGAACCGTTTGACGCCACTTCCCTGCACGCCCGCCTGTTCATAGAGGATTCCGACTGCGCCTGTGAACAACGCCCACGCGGACCCGTAGCCGGGATACCATTCCTCATGCCAATCGCCGGTGTAGTAGCCCCATTTGCGGCGGTCGAATTCGGTGCCCTGATCGGCAGCGAAGACGTCCCACCAGCGGCGGATCGTGGGCGTGACGTTTGGATTGATCGGCTCCCGACCCGGCGAGAAGAGATAGGAGCTGAACGCTCCCATCTCGTGGGCATCGACCAGGAGCTGCGGATTCCAAGACAGAATTGCCGCCACCCGTCCGCGCGACTCCGGAAGCACCAACGGCAGCCAGTCGCGATTCATGTCGAACAGGTAATGGTTGCCGCGTCCCCACGGCCAGAAGCCGTCGTGCTGCAAACTCTGTGCGTCGGTGTTTTCCACCTGGCCGGCGAGCATGTACATCTGCGAGAGGAATCGTTCGCGGCCGTCGGGGTTCTGCGACGGGTCAATCAGAACAAGACAGTTCTCTCGCATCTTCTGCGCGGTCGGATCACTTGACGCCAGGAGGTAGTAGGCGGTCCAGAGCGCGGCGTCTACGCCAGAGAGTTCATCACCATGGATGGAGTATCCCAGCCAGGCAATGACC
>JAGVEK010000300.1 GCA_020058315.1 Candidatus Zixiibacteriota bacterium | reverse complement strand
ATCTCCCCCGAACGGATCCGCGCCATCATGGAAGCCCCCATCCAACTGGACGACGGCACGAGTGTGCAGGCGTTTAAGTGTGTGAGTATGGAATGAGTTCTCCGGTGGCGGACGGCTGAAGTCTACCCGTCGGCACTGATGGCCCCGAAGCTCCGTCGGGTGGTTGATGATCCGTTGCTGGACGTGGCGCGACGACTCCGGCTGTGTCAGTTTTTCCCGGGCCAGCGAATCAGCCGCAATTCCAACGGATGTGTCATCGACGGATGGTAGGGCAGAACACGCACGGAGTAGCCAAACCGCCCGCTTCGCCGGCAAGTCGTGCTGCCGGAGAATACCCAGCGGCCCTCACCGGCCGGCTGCGGATCGGCCAGAGAGATGGTCTGTGCATCGATGATCTCGCCATCAGCACTGGTTTGACCAATGTACAATTGCACTTGAACGTCCGCCGGAGTGAGTCCACCGAGAGCAACCGTCGCTCTGGCGACGATCGGGTGGCCCACCGTCACGCGTTCATGATTGAGGGATTCCACGTTGGTGATGGCCACGTCCTTCCAGCTATGCCGGACCATATCCTTCCACCGGCAGTAGGCAGGGAGTGCCTCGCCATTCTGAATCAACGACTGGCATTCCGCCATGGCAGGAAGGTAGAATCGCTCGGTGTATTCGCGCACCATCCTGTTGGAATTGAACAACGGGCATAGAGCGCGCATGGAGGTCTTCATCTTCGCAATCCACCCGCGCGGAAGGCCGTCGTTGCCCCGCTGATAGAACAGCGGCACGATCTCGTCTTCCAGGAGATGATAGAGCGCGCTGGATTCGACCTCATCTTGCAGGTTGTAATCGGTGTAGTCCTCGCCCGCGCCGATCGCCCATCCTCGTCCCCCGAGATACGCCTCGGCCCACCAGCCATCGAGAATGCTGGCGTTGAGACTCCCATTGAGAAGTGCCTTCATCCCGCTGGTGCCGCAGGCCTCCATCGGGCGCCGTGGCGTATTGAGCCAAAGATCAACCCCCTGGACCAGGCTCCGTGCCAGAGCGATGTCGTAGTCCTCCAGAAAGACGATGTGGTGGCGCACTTCGGGTTGCCGTGAAAAGTGAATGATCCGCTTGATGAGTTCCTTGCCCTCATTGTCACGCGGATGCGCCTTGCCGGCAATGATGAGTTGGACGGGATGCTCGTGGGAGGTCAGAATTCGCTTGAGGCGATCTCCGTCACGGAACAGGAGTGTGGCGCGTTTGTATGTTGCAAACCGCCGGGCAAACCCGATGGTCAGTGATTCCGGATCCAGGACTTCACGGGCCGTCTGGATTTCGTGCTCCAGCGCGCCACGGCGGTTGAGATGGTGGATCAGCCTTCGCCGGGCAAAGGCGACCATGCGTTCACGGCGGCGCTCGTGGGTGCGCCACAACTCCTCATCGGGGATTCCGTCGATACCCTCCCAGATCGTCTGGTCGGCAGGCTGTGTTGACCATCCTGGACCGAGATAGCGATCAAACAACTCCGACATTTCGTAGGAAATCCACGACGATGGATGCACGCCGTTAGTGACCGATCCGATTGGCACTTCCTCTTGAGGCACGTCGGGCCATCCGTACTGCCACATGAGGCGTGACACTTCCCCGTGCAGTTGAGATACGCCGTTGGCGCGGTATGAGAGATTCAGAGCCAGACAGGCCATATTGAATGAGGGCGGGCCGTCCTTGTCGAGCCGCCCGAGCGCCATGAAGTCACCCCATGGAAGCCCCAGCGATTGAACAAATGAGCCGAAGTACTCCCGCATCAATGTCTCGGGGAATTCATCGATTCCCGCTGGGACTGGCGTGTGCGTGGTAAACAGGGTGCTCTTCCGTACCATCTCCATCGCTTGTTCGAGCGGCAAACCCCGGTCACGCAAGATGACGCGTGTGCGCTCCAGGGTCGAGAACGCACTGTGTCCTTCGTTGAGATGGGAGGCAACACAATGCCAGCCCATGGCGTCAAGCACGCGCGCCCCGCCGATCCCCAGAACGATCTCCTGACGGATGCGCATCCCCATGTCACCGCCGTAAAGCTCAGCGGTGATGGCTCGGTCAGCCGGAGAGTTCTCCGAAGCATTTGTGTCCAGGAGCAGCAGCCGCACCCGCCCCACCTGAACCTCCCAAACCTGCACGACGACGACATGACCCGCCAGTTCAACCTCGACCTTCATGGGCAGTCCGTGCGGACCCTTGACCACCCGTAATGGAAGGTTATAGAAATCGTTATCGGGGTACGTTTCCTGCTGCCAACCGTCGGCGTTGAGATACTGCCGGAAGTAACCTTTCTGATAAAGAAGTCCGATGCCGACCAGTGGGATCCCCAGGTCACTCGCCGATTTCAAATGGTCACCAGCCAACAGCCCCAATCCCCCGGAGTAAATCGGCAGGCATTCGGTTAGTCCGAATTCTGCCGAAAAATAGGCCACTCGCGGGTGCTCGAAGGTGCCGTAGGTTTTCGTGTACCAGTTTTCGGTCGTCCGGTACTCGCGAAAACCGGCGACCAGACGATCGAGTTGTGCGAGGAACCCGGCATCCTTCTCCAGACGCTGAAGACGCTCCTGCTGAATCGACCCGAGGATCATCACGGGATTGTGGCCGGTTGACTCCCATAAATCTGGATCCAGCCGCCTGAGCAACTGTACTACTTCCGGCTGCCAGCACCACCATAGATTGTAGGCAAGCTCCAACAGGCCGCTTAGGCGCTCCGGAATCTCCGGCTGAACTTCGATCGTTTTCAGCGCTTTCATCACTCATTTGCTCCCGAGGAAGAACGGCCGACCAGATTGATGATTCGATCTCTGCCGTTGTGGAAGATATGCTGTCATTCGATACACAATTAGGGTATGCCCCGGTGAATTCACACGCGATTTCCTGTGGGGCGCGGTTCGCCCCCGCTTCACCTCAATAGGGCAAAGTGCGAGGGGTGGGAAATCCCACCCCTGCACAATTCAAAGGCGCCGTTTTCGATTTCAATTCAGCCATCCGAACACACGGCCTCATTTGTCCCCTTCGATTCGGTACTCACGGTGCCAGCCTGCGATTTCCGGCATGTCGACGCCGTGCTCCTGAATATACTCCGCATGCTCTGCGATCTTGCGCTCGTATTTCACGACCAGCGACTCCGCCATTGTGGATCGCCGGGGGTTGAGCTTGGCGATCTTCTGAGCGCACTGGATCACCAGATGGTACCGGCTCGTGCGATTGGCGATCTGCATCGCAAACGGTGTCGTGGTGGTCCCTTCTTCCCGGTAACCGTTGATGTCGAACCGCTGATTTTGCGGCCTTTCCCACGCGAGTTGCTTGATCGCCGCCGTGTACCCATGGAAATTGAATATCACGGGTGTGGTCAGCGGGAAGATTCGCTGGAAGCGATCCTCATCCATCCCCCCCGGATACTTCTGCGGAATTCCGAGGACCTGAAGATTGAGGACATTCACGACACGGATTCTCCAATCGGGCGCCTCCTGTCGCAGCAGTTCGACAGCCGCCATCACCTCGAACGTGAGACTGTCGCCGCAACAAGCCAGCACAACCTCCGGATCTTCTCCATCAAACGTGCTGGCCCACCGCCACACCGACACTCCGACCTTGCAGTGATCCATAGCCTCGTCCATCGTCAGCCACTGAGGCATTGGTTGCTTGCCCGCGATCACGAGATTAATCCTGTTCGTGCTGCGCAGACAATGCTCCACTGTGTACAGCAGGCAGTTGGCATCGGGCGGGAAGTAGATTCGGTAGGTATGCCCCTTCTTGGTCAACAGGTTGCTGAGGAATCCCGGACCCTGATGGGAGTATCCGTTATGTTCCTGCCGCCACGCCTCCGAGGTCAGGAGGTAGTTCAACGACGATACCGGTTTGCGCCACGAGACTTCGAGCGACGACTTGAGAAACTTGGCGTACTGGTTCATCATGCCATCGACGATGGGGAGGAAGGCCTCGTAACAGGGGAAAATGCCGTGCCGCCCTGTGAGGAGATAGCCCTGGAGCCAGCCCTGGCAATTGTGCTCGCTGAGTACTTCCATCACGCGGCCATCCGGGCCGGTATGCTCCATCACGTCAGGAATCGGCCAGACGTACTGGCGATTGGTCACATCGAGAACGGCCTCAAGCTTGTTTGATTCCAATTCATCCGGGCAGACGATGCGGAAGTTGCGATATTGCTGGTTGAGCCGGACCACGTCGCGCAGGTACTCACCCAGTCTCCCCACGGCGCTGACAACCTTCGCTCCACGCCGATCCAGGTCGATGGAGTAATCTCTCACCGGAGGCAGCTCAAGCGGACGCCGGATTCTGCCCCCGTGACTGTGAGGACTCTGCGCGATCCGTTTGCCCCCTTTGGGGCACAGGGCAAGGATATCATCCGCCGGACGTCCATCTTTGTCGAACAGGTCTTCTGGATGGTACGACTTCAACCAGTTCTCGATCACCTTTAGATGTGAGGGATTGGTCTTCGCCTCTTTGGCGGGAACCTGATGGGAGCGGAATGAGCCTTCGACCGCTTTTCCGTCAACGACGCGCGGACCGGTCCAGCCCTTGGGGGTTTCGAGAATCAACATCGGCCACTGCGGGCGCTGCGGTGTCCGCCCCGCGCGCGCGTTGGCCTGCAGGTGGCAGATTTCCTGATAGGCCCACGTGAGAGCGGCATCAAAGTCGGCGTCGATCTGGTCGCTCATTCGAATGATTCGAACCGCGTACCCATACCCGGTGAACAGCGTTGTCAGTTCCTCATGGGACATGGTGCCGAAGATAGTGGGATTGGCAATCTTGAAACCGTTGAGATGCAGGATCGGCAGCACTGCGCCGTCCGTTCCGGGGTTCAAAAACTTGTTGCTGTGCCACGCCCCTGCCGTCGGGCCCGTCTCCGCCTCGCCATCTCCGACGATGCACACGGCCAGCAGATCCGGGTTGTCCAGGGCGGCGCCAAACGCGGTGGACAGAGCATATCCCAGTTCACCACCTTCATGGATGACACCGGGGTACTCGGGGCAAAGATGGCTGGGAAAACGATTGGGCCAGGAGAACCAAGACATCAGTTTTTGCAGACCTGTACGATCCATTGTCAGTTCTGGGAAGTACTCTGTCAAAGTCCCTTCCAGGTACATATTTGCCAGATTGGCGGCGGCTCCATGACCCGGTCCGGTGATCAGAAGCACTGATGCGTCTGTGCGCAGAATCAAGCGATTGAGATGTGTGTAGATCAGATTGATCCCCGGCGCGGTGCCCCAGTGCCCTAGAAGACGGGGCTTGATGTGCTCTGGTCGCAGAGGTTCTTCGAGCAGAGGATTATCCTGCAAGTAGATCTGCGCCGCCGCGATGAAATTAACCGCGCGCCGATAACGCTCGACGGCGGACCACTCATCCACCGTTTTGGTCACAGCCGATTGCCTGGTTTGAGTGCCCATCTTCCCCTGCTCCTTCCCGTGTCTTGCGTCCCAATTGTCCGCCGATCCGTTGTCTTCCAATTGTCATTGTAATGTATCGGCCATTATGGGGCAAAGACCAGCGATGTTTCCAAGACACACGAAAGGCAAGATCCGTCATTCCGCGTGCCCGGAAATGAAAGGGGGGCGCCGGGGTGTTCTCGACACGCCACGTTCCGACTGACAAGGATATTGTTGACACGTTTTCAACCGCTGCCGCTCAATCAACGCCGCGGCGGCCTGCTCGGTGCGGCCTTCGGATAAGTGTAGTGGCGCATCCGAGTTAGCACCGTGCTCCCAGCGAAGTGCGAAACGGGGTCTAATCCTCCCGTACTCGCTCAAACTCGGTCTTTGGTGCGCTGCACGATGGACAAACCTCCGGAAGGGTCTCGCCCTCGACTACCATGTGCTCTCCGCAATTGAGACAGCGCCAGATGAGTTCCAAGTCCGACAGGTTGGGGCGTCCGTCAAACGCCTGGTTGTCCATGGCTCTCGCTCCATCCTGCAGTTACCGGACGTTGATCGGCGTAACCACCGGTATCGAGTCCAAGAGCCGCGCCACCGGATACCAGTTCACCTGCGTCTCCGCGAACCGCGAGCGCTCATAGAAGAACTGACGTCGCGCGTCAACGCTCTTTGCGAATGTGGTGTCGGACTTCAGCCGGGAATCGAAATCGGCCTTCAGTTTCGGGTCCGCTGTCAGCATCGAGTCGGCAAGAGGATCGATGACGTAATCTTCGATGTACTCTTTGCGTTCAAAGATCGTGTTCCACAATCCCCAGGCCACCCACGAATCGGAGCCCTGGGGCTCCAGAGCCTGGATCGCCACTTTCGCGCCCGGTTGATGCAGATCGACGATCACGGTCCCGGAAGGGAACGTCATTGTCGTCTCGTGCACGACAGCGCGATATCGAGGTTGGATGTGATTCTCATACGGTGCGGGCGACCATTTTAGGCTGTCGAGGTAGTATCGTTCAACCTTCGCTGTGAGTGGTCCCGTGAGCGAGTCCAGATGTATGCCATGGAGGTGCAGGCGATCGATCTGCTCATTCCACTCGCACGGGATCAAATACGCACGCGGCGGAACGACGGTCACTCGCGGTTTGAACGTGCCGAAATAGGGAATTCGCCAGGTTCGAGGCTTGTCATGCCGGTAGCGCGGATAACGCCCGTCGGTCGCATCACTATGCAATGTGTCGTATTCGTACCCGGCGAAATCCACCATGACTGAATCACCGTCGGGTCGGAAGGACAATGGATAGGCATCGGTCAGCCCCGCAGCGGTCTGTGAATCTGCCTGCGCAATGGCACGTTTCAGCGAGGTTGCATTGTGGTTCAGGTTATCGAGAGTTGCAGCCAGCATGGCGTAGTTCCCCAGTACCCGTGTGCGAAAATCCTTCAGGCTATGCATCTCAATTAAGACCCCGGGGCGATTCCAGAGAATCGTGTACCCGGTCGAAAGACGGGGGCTGTCGACGTAGGTGGACACGCCGGCCTGGAGATTCCCGCCCCTTAGAAAGGCATAGGGAAAAGTCTTGTACCCGGCTCGCTCGACCTGACCCTTCACGTCAGGATCATAGATTGTGCGCGTCCATTCGCGGATCGATTCAGGTGCGTTGGGATGGACGGGAACTGTGTAACAAACCGTGTATTGCCAATCGGCGCCGTCGGAAATGTGGTCGTCGACAAAGAAGTCGGGCATCCACTGATGCCACATCGCGAGCCAGGCACGCATCTCCGGTGTGTCGGCCTTCAAGTAATCGCGATTCAGATTCAACAACTGGGCGGTTGCGCGGAATCCGGCGTTCTCCGGTCCATCCTGATTCGGGCGTGTGAAACGCGCCGTGTTTTCATGACCGTCGACGTTGAAGATGGGGATGATCAGCAGGATCACACTGTCCAGAAGAGTAGCGCGCTCCTTGGTGACGGCAATGTCCCGGACCAATGCCATCGACGCGTCGGTTCCATCGACCTCCCCGGCGTGGATGCTGTTCTGAACCAGCAGGATGACCTTTCCAGTTTTTCTGGCTTTCTCCGGCGTGAAGGCCTTGTCACTGGAGACAATCACCAGGTTGAGTGCGCGCCCTTGGGGGCTGGTTCCGAATTGCGTGAGCTTCACCCAGCCGGATGCTTTCTCCAAGCGCTGGAAGTAGTCCACCGTCTCATCGTACGTCGCAGTTCGCTGGTACTGAGCGCGCTCAGCGGGCGTCGTGAAGTCGGCGGCCAGCGCGGCCGTTACATCGAAGATCAGGACAATCCCGATTGAAAGAACGCGTTCGATGATACTGGCCCGTGGCGTCACGCGGAACCTTCCTTTCAACTGGTTGCGCAAACCGGAAATCCGGCGCTTCCTCCAACGATTGTTATCTCGGTCTCAGAGTGCCGCAGGGGCGTATTGTCGCAGATCCCGCTCTTCGCATGGCAATACGCCCCTGTGATCTCAGTGTCCTCCGACCCCTCGCTTGAACGGAGGTACCTGCTTCTTACCGTTTCTCCGGTGGCCCCTTTGGGAGCGGCAGTTTCTTGGGAGACTCGGTGATCTTCTTCATCAGTTCGGCAATGCCCCGGTCGAGTTGTTGGTCGCGCCCCTGATAGAGAACCTCTGGCAGGTTGTCCACATCGATGTCCGGATCGACACCATGGTTTTCGATTTGCCAGTCGCCTTTGAGGTCGTAAAGTGCAAACTCCGGCGCCGTGATGAATCCCCCATCGACCAATGGCCGGAATCCGCGAATCCCGACCACGCCGCCCCAAGTGCGCTTCCCAATCACGGGGCCGAGACCGTATTTGCGGAAATACCAGGGGAAGATGTCGCCGTCGGAGGCTGAACCCTCGCTGATCAAACACACCATGTGCCCGTTGAACACCGTGCTCGGATAGGTGTTCGGCTCGGGGAAGTTGCGCGAGGTTCCCATCCCCTGAATCACTCGCTGTAATCGTTCCAGAACCAACTGCGACACAAATCCACCGCCGTTATTGCGGACGTCGATGACCAGCCCTTCTTTGCGGATCTGGGCATAGAATGTGGCGGTGAACTCCTCGAGCCCTGCGCCACCCATGTCGGGGATATGGAGGTATCCGATCCGGCCGTTCGAGGCGGAATCGACATAGTGGTGGTTGTGGTTAACCCAATCGTGGTAGCGCAAATCCCCTTCATTCGAAATGGTCTTGGCTTCAACCTGCCAGCTTCCCTTGCCATCCGGCGTCTTGGACAGCTTCAAAGAGACAGTTTCCCCGGATGTGTTCTCCAGGAGCCGGTAGGGGTCATCGGACGATTTGAGGGGAGTGCCATTGATCTCCAGAACGTAGTCACCCGCAGAGGCTTTGATCCCCGGCTCGGTTAACGGTGAGCGCCGATCTTCGCGCCAGTTCTGCCCTTCCAGAATGCGTCCGAGCCGGAAGAGTCCGGTGGCTGAATCGATGGTCCAGTTGACACCGAGAAGCCCGACCTTGTCCCCAGCCGGATTGGGCTGGTCTCCTCCACCAACGTAGGTGTGCGAGCAGGAGAGCTCACCGATCATCTCACCGATTATGTAGGTTAGGTCGTAGCGATGCGCCACGTGCGGTACCAGCGGCGCATAAAGGTCGTGGATCTTCTTCCAATCGACTCCATGCATGAGCGAATCGTAGAAGAAATCCCGTTCGATCCGCCAGACTTCCTCGAAAATCTGGTGCCATTCCGTTGCTTGCTCGACGCGGGTTTCCATCTTGCTCAGGTCCAGGACACCCTCGCCAGTTTTCGCCTTCTCCCCGGCGGCGTCGATAATCTCGTACATCCCGCCCTTCTTGTAGATCATCGTCTTCCCGTTGGGAGTCAGATCGTATCCATCCAGCTCGCCGATGAATTCATGGTCTTCACGTTTCTCCATGTCGAACACATGGAGGCTCTGCTTGGTCTGCTCCACCGGCCCCTTCAATCCACCCATAGGGAAGGATTGGTAGTAGACGCGTCCTTCGGTCGCGGCGAGTCCGCCGTAGTTCCCGGCCGAAATCGGGAACTTCACCTGGCGGTCGAAGATGCCATCAAATTCGATATTCACTTTGGCCGTCTTCGCGGCGTCTTTCTTCCCGCCCTCCTTGCCGCCTTTCTTCTCGTCCTCTTTCTTTTCGCCTTT
>JAGVEK010000094.1 GCA_020058315.1 Candidatus Zixiibacteriota bacterium | reverse complement strand
GACTCAACGGCGCAACGCTCCCGAGCCCGGAACCGGAGCGGCGAGAAGTGCCGCTCGATCTTTTCCCCAGCGGCCTGCTGCAAGACATCGTCACTGCCAAGACGTACACCCCCGATCAGCCCGGCAGTTTTTCCGGAGGCACGGTCGACCTGGCCACCCGGGAATTCCCCAGCAAATGGACGGTGAACTTCTCCACCTCCACCTCGTACAGTCTGACGACCACCGGCCGCGATCGCCTCTCCTCCGGCGGCGGTCAGAAGCGATTCTTGGGACTCAACATGGGGATCGACAACGGCAGCCGGGCGGTGCCGGACGCGATCAAGGACAACCCCAACTGGTCAAGCGACACCGCCACTCAGAGGCTGGCTGGATTGGAACTTGCGAGCCGCCAGTGGACGCCGACGCGCGCAGGGACTCCGGTCAACGGCGGTTACAGTCTCAACGTTGGTGGCCGCCTTGATCTGGGCGGCCAGCGAGAACTCGGATTCGTTGGCTCATGGACCTACGGCAACACATATCGGATCATGAGAGAGCACTACGTGGAGTGGGACGGCTATGGACCGAGTCTCGACTACTATGTCGAGCGGGGGGTGCAGTCCGTTCTCTGGGGAGGATTGGCCAGTTCCACGCTGAAACTGTCCGACAACCATAAGCTATCTCTCGCGGGTATCTACAACCAGATCGGAGAGGATGAGGCACGCTTGGCCACCGGGTATGATGTGTACTCGGATCAGAACGTTGTAGAGACACGTCTGCGTCTTCTGAGCCGCAAGATCTCCTCCCTCCAGATATCGGGCGATCACAACCTGCCCTGGTTGGCACACTCTGCCATTCACTGGAGAGCATCGGCGGCGGCGGCGGGGCGGAGCGAACCCGGCAATCGCTCGAACCTCTACTTCCTCAATACCGGCGCCAATCCCAATGACACTCTGTACAGATGGTATCATACCGGGTACTCCGGCGCCAATATCTACACCGATCTCGAAGACCATGATGCCCAGTTTGCCCTCGATTGGACCCTGCCGTTGTGGAGCCCCGCCGCACGGCTCAAGCTGGGGACGTTCGCGGAGTCCAAAGACCGTGGCTTCGTGGCGAGCCGGTACCTGTTCGATAGTTATGGCCGAGCGCCGGCCGACGGATTGGCAGAAGACATCTTCACGCCAGAGAACATCGGCACTGGCCGCAACCAGTACAGTCTGCAGAATGGCACCTTCGCGGACGATCATTACGATGCCAACGAGCACAACACGGCTTTCTACATGATGTCGGATTTCCCTGTGCTGGGTCGTCTCCGCTTCGTGGGCGGTGTCCGCTATGAGGATGACCTTCTCCGGCTCAATTCGGCTGACCGCTCATACCCTACCAGCGACCCCCGCTCGAAGCTGAGAATCCATTCCAACACCAGGGACTGGCTCCCCATGGCCAGTGTGATCTGGTCAATGTCCGGTCGCGCCAATATCAGAAGCGTTGTCAGCCGCACGATCGCCAGGCCGGAATACCGCGAGCTTTCACCTTTCGCCTTCCAGGATTACGCCCTGGGGCCGCTCACTGTCGGAAATCCCAACTTGAAGACCACCTACGTCATGAATTACGATCTCAGGTGGGAACTTTACCCACAGCCGGGGCAATTGCTCGCGGTGAGCGTCTTCTGGAAGACATTCAAGGATCCGATTGAGCGTGTCGTGTCGCTCGGATCGAGCGGTTCCCGGAACACTTTCACATTTGAGAATTCGGCGGCGGCCTACGATCGCGGTGTGGAGATCGAGGGGCGCAAATCACTGGAGTTTCTCTCGCCCGCACTCTCGGGTGTCACTCTTGGAGGGAACGTTACCTTCGTGAGCTCGCACGTGCGGATCGTTCAGGGGGGAGGGACTCTTGAGCTCAACCGTCCGTTGCACGGTCAATCACCTTACACCATCAACGCCGTTCTCAGCTACACTTCGCCGCGGGCTGCCACTGAGTTCAGTCTGCTGTACAACGCCTTCGGCGACCGTCTGGTTAGCGCCGGCAGGTGGCCCACCGAGCCGATGTATGAGAAGACGCGACACCAGCTCGACGTGACCTACGGACAGAAGCTCTGGCAGGGTCTTTCGCTCAAAGCAAGTGCCAAGAACCTGCTGGACGCACATTACCGTGTGACCCAGAAACAACTCCTGGGGGAGATGAAGGGCAAAGAAGGCGTGGTCCAGGATTACAGATTGGGCCTCACGTACGGGATTGGATTGACTTACTCGCTGTAAGAAACACCACGTGTGAAGACGATGGGGGCCGCGCTGGAATGCACGGCCCTCTTTTCATGTCATGGCAGTGAGTGAGATCGTCTTCGGACGCGACCCCGGTTTTCCCGGCAGGGTGTCTTCAGCCCCTTGTCGATCGTCCATGTCCCGCTCGGAGCCGGGTGCTACGAGTCTCTGGTCCCATGATTTCCTCTCTTGAGAGTCTCCGGACGAGCACAACTCTAACGACCCGCGTGGCTGGTCGTTCACCCGTCACTCTGGGACTGATCCAGACGATTTTCTGGGATTCAATAAGGGGATGATCGTGCGGGAGAACGCTGGGTGGGCGGGCGTTCAGACCGCCGACGCGGCGATGAGAATTCGTTGTGATTCAGGCGAATTCTATGGCAAGTGCATCCTGCGACACGTCCCAGATGGTGTCGGTCGCGCCCATGGACTGCCGCTCGTCAGAACAGCTAACGCTGGGTCCGACGTTGCTCTCCTGCTGGAACAAGTCGGGCAGAAGCGAGAACTCGTCTGCCAGGATCAGGTTCACCACGCGGATGAACTCGGGTGTGGTCAACTGCTGAAGGGATAGAGCATGCCAATCCGTCTTCGCCGATCGTTTGGATTTCGACATGAGCCTCCT
>JAGVEK010000106.1 GCA_020058315.1 Candidatus Zixiibacteriota bacterium | reverse complement strand
GGGGCGGCGCTCAAGTCGGAGGCCGTCGGACTCGCGGTGATGGCTGAGATTCCGCTGGTGGTAGTGAATGTCCAGCGCGCCGGCCCCAGCACCGGAATGCCCACCAAGACCGAACAAGCCGATCTCTTGCAGGCCGTCGTCGGGCGCAATGGCGAATGCCCGGTCGTGGTTCTCGCGGCGGCGACTCCGGCGGATTGTTTCGACATGGCAATCGAAGCCTGCCGCATCGCGGTCAAGTACATGACCCCAGTCTACCTGATGACTGATGGTTATCTCGCCAATGGTTCCGAGCCTTGGCGCCTTCCGGAACTCAAATCTCTGACTCCGATCAGGGTGACCCATGAGGCCGATCCAAAATCGTTTCAGCCGTATTTGCGTGATCCAAAGACTCTGGCCCGTGCGTGGGTGGTACCCGGTACTCCAGGACTCGAATACCGAATCGGGGGCCTCGAAAAATCAGACATCACGGGTGATGTGAACTACGATCCCGTCAATCACGAACGGATGGTTCACCTCCGTGCCGAAAAGGTTCGCCGTGTCACGCAGGACATTCCTCCCACTGAGATCTTCGGTGAACCCGATGGGCAACTGCTGATCGTGAGTTGGGGCAGCACATACGGGGCTGTCCGCTCGGCGGTGGAGCGCGTCCGGGCCAAAGGCAAGAAGGTCTCCAGCATTCACCTGCGTCATATCTGTCCTTTCCCTGCGGATCTGGGGCAGATTCTCAAGAGGTTCGGAACCGTGCTCGTACCCGAACTCAATATGGGCCAGTTGCGCCTGTTGCTCCGTGGCGAGTATGGATTGCCCGTGGTGGGACTCAACAAAGTTCAAGGGCGTCCCTTCACGATCAGCGAAGTTCAGCAGCGAATTGAGGAGTTAATCTAAACCATGACACCCCAGACGGCATCAGCCCCGAACCCGCCCAAGCAGGCACTCACGCGCCAGGATTTTGTCAGCGATCAGGAAGTTCGCTGGTGTCCGGGGTGCGGCGATTACAGCATCCTCGCGCAGATGCAGAAGATCATGCCCGAGCTGGGCATCCCGCGCGAGAATATCGTGTTCGTCTCCGGCATCGGCTGCTCCAGCCGGTTCCCGTACTACATGAACACGTACGGATTCCACACGATCCACGGTCGCGCGACCGCGATTGCCACCGGCATCAAATGCGCCCGGCCGGAGTTGTCGGTGTGGGTTGTGACCGGGGACGGTGATGGTCTGAGTATTGGCGGAAACCACATGCTCCACATCCTGCGCCGAAACGTGGACGTGAAGATCATCTTGTTCAACAACCGCATCTACGGATTGACCAAGGGCCAGTTGTCGCCGACGTCCGAGCTGGGAAAAGTCACCAAGTCGACCCCGGTCGGATCGATCGAACATCCGATCAACCCGGTATCATTCGCCATCGCAGCCGAGGCCACTTTTGTCGCCCGCGCCATCGACAGTGAGACAGCGCACATGCAGGAAATCCTCAGACGCGCCGCGATGCATAAGGGCGTGGCATTCGTCGAGGTCCTTCAGAACTGCAACATTTTCAACGACGGGGCATGGGACACGCTGAAAGATCGTGAGCTAAAATCCGACCGGCTGGTCGATCTGCAACATGGGAAGCCCCTGGTCTTTGGCAAGAATCGGGACAAGGGTGTCCGTCTCAGCGGCTACAAACTCGAAGCCGTAACGCTGGGCCCCAGTGTCACACAATCCGATCTTCTGATTTACGACGAGACCGACACCGATTCCTCACTGGCATTTCTTCTGAGCCGCGAGGGGCGTCCGAACTTTCCGGTGCCGATTGGCATCTTTCGCGATGTCACTCTGCCATCCTATGACGAACTGATGAGCGCGCAAATCGACCAAGCGCGGGCCAAGAAGGGGTCAGGCTCTCTCAAAGACCTCATCTATAGCGGCATGAGGTGGACAGTCAAGGCGAACGGCACTCAGTCGTAAGATCGATTCCGTATCCGTTTGATATGATGGTGCCACGGCTCGTTAGAGCCGTGCGCCCATGGGCAGACCACGGGTCTGAAGGCCCGTGGCACCTCGCACGGCAAGCCGCGCCCCAACAGCCGTAGCATGTGCCTCGCTTGGTGGCACGGGCGTCCCGCCCGTGATGCTCATGGGCAGGATGCCCATGCCACCGGTACCGCGCCAAGTTCCTCCGATTCTCTCCACGGAACCGCCGTTTGTCCCGTATGCGTAGAAGCGGCTCAAGAAATGCCGTCATCGCGTGGTGGAATCAGAATTTCGTGGAGGATATTGATCGCGTGGCTACACAAGAACAGGTACTTCAGGCTCTCCGGAGGGTTCAGGATCCGGACTTGCACCGCGACATCGTCACTTTGGGATTCGTCAAAGACGTGCGCATCTGCGACAGCGCGGTCGCATTCACGATCGAACTGACAACTCCCGCCTGCCCGGTCAAGGACCGCCTGAAGCAGGAAGCCGAGGCCGCTGTTCTGGCGCTGGATGGAGTGGGGCAGGTCAATATCAAGATGACGGCCCAGGTGCGTCCCTCCTCCGGGGCGCTCATGATCCCGGGGATACGCAATGTCATCCCTGTGG
>JAGVEK010000154.1 GCA_020058315.1 Candidatus Zixiibacteriota bacterium | reverse complement strand
CTCCCAGAAGTGTCCGAAACGGCGGGACACTTAAAATCGCCCGCCGAATGTCCGCGTAGCTACGGTAATTCAATCGACAAAGGCAATCAATATCACGAAATGTGGCGCGGGCGCCCTCGCCCGCACACAGCCGAGGGCGGCTGCGCCACATCAGTCGGAGGCATCTGCGCCCCGCGCTTACGGGGTGGAAAGCTGTGTCTCAGTCTTGGACCAGGGTGGAAGGAATCTGGTGATGATATAGAGAATGACGAAGGGTGTCACCAGAAGTGCCACGCTCATCAGCAATCCTTCCAGCCCCAGAAGCTCGATCTTGTACACGGTGAGTCCGCGCAAACTCTTCGAGAACAACTGCCCGCCGATGACCACGTTCCATCGGGTACTGAAGATGCCGACCTGGACCAGAATTGCCGCGACGAAATACAACATGCGCCGCATCTCGTCCGGGACCCTGCCAAATCGCGCCCAAACGATCGAGGCCATCGGGACCAAAGTTCCCAGAATGATCTGCGAGATGATCAGGCTGATGAACAGCCGGTTTGAAATCATCTGCGACAGAATGTTGATCGATTCTTCTGCTTCATACAGCCGCTGGATGAAGTCCAGAATCTCCAGAGAGAAGTCGACAATCATGGCGTACAGCAACAACTCTGAGAGTTTGTTGATGCACGCCATGTTGATGCTCTTCAGGCGGAACATCGTGGAAATCATGTAGATCAGGAGGACCAGGGCCATCCCGGAGACGATGGCTGAGAACAGGAACACGATGGGCATGAGAACGCTGCTCCACCACGGATTCGCCTTGACCGACCCGAAAATGAAACCAACGTAGCCGTGGAGCAGGAACGCCGACGGGATTCCGAGGATCGTGATTGTCCGCCCGACCTTTTCATCAAAACGAAGTGCCTTCTCCGATATATCGGTGGTCCACAGGCTGAGAACCTTGTAGATCAGCTTCCGGATGCCTTTACACTCTTGCGACCAAATCACGAACTCCTTGCGATAGTCAAACCAGATTTCCAGAAGCAGAATGACCATCAGGTACCAGGCGTAAACGAACCCGAACATGGCCATCGCCGACTGAGTGTGGGGTGTCAGGAACATCTCGAAGGAGCGTTCCGGATGACCGAGGTGGGCCAGGAGCGGCCACGGCGCGACGATGAGGAACGACAACGCCGTCAGAAGTGACAGGCGGTACACCGGCTGCAGCACCTTGACATTGAACACGCGTTCCAGCGACGCGAGAATAAAGGCGCCAGCCACCAGACCGGTGAGGTAAGGGTAGAGCACGATCAGCATGCCCCAGTGGAGCTCGAATTCGTTGGGGTAGATGTACCCTGCTACCTTGTGCAGTTCAGGGGCAATTTCAGCCAGAAGGATTCCCATAGACTATCTCACTTCCCGGTCAGCCCCGGCATAATACACCTTGGGATTAGTGTTCAGCGACGGCTTCAAGACGGTGACGTCATTGAAGCGCAGGAATCGCCGCAGCGGACTGCTTTGACGGCCGGCCTCTCCGAAGACTCTGGCTTGGGTGGGACAAACTTCCACACAGGCCGGCAGCAGACCGTTGCGGATGCGGTGGTAACAGAAAGTGCATTTGTCGGCGACTTTCTTGACTGGATGCAGATAGCGGGCACCGTACGGGCAGGCCTGGATACAGTAGCGGCAGCCAACGCAGTAGGTCTCATCGACCAGCACGACGCCGTCCTGGGTGCTGAAAGTTGCGCCGACCGGGCAGACCTGCACACACGGTGGATTCGCACAATGATTGCAGAGCTTCGGCGCGAAAAACGCGCGGCGCATGTCCGGATCGGTTTTGAGTTCAGGGAATCCATCCCGCCCGCCGTTCGGACTGTCGACTTGGGCCTCTCCGTCAGCGGGAATGACATACCGCTCAACCCAGGTGCGAAAATAGTAGGGTTCCTCGGGCACCTTGTTTTCGATCTTGCAGGCGTTGACGCAGCGACCGCAGCCGATGCACTTATGAATGTCGATCCCCATGGCATAATCATGCTGTTTGGGATCGTAGACTTCGGGCTCCTCGGTGGCAGACAGTGTTCCCGCCCGAATCGTGGCCAGAAACACAAACCACATCGGCAGGCTCTTGCCGCAGGTCTCCAGGAATTCGCGTCGCGGTGTCTTGGCTTCCTCTGACTTCATCTCGCCGCCTCGGGGAAATGGGGATAATGGCAGTCCCAGCAAACATACCGCCCGCCGTGAGTTTCCAGATCGACGCGCGGGATCTCCGGCGGGCTGTCGGCCCCTTGCGCGTGGCATCTGCCGCACAGCTCTTTGGTCTTGGGCTTTTCGGCCGGAATCAGGTTGGGAGTGCTCCGGTGTCCCTCTGGTGTCTCATGGCACGTCGTGCAAGTCAGGGTGGCATGACGCGAAACCGTTTTCTGACTGGCGATCTGGCGGTGACAGGCCGCACACTCTTCCGGGGCATGGGGCAACATTGGATTGTGCGCATTGTGGCACGACATGCAAGCCCGCCCCGGATTGTGGACATCCGGATTGATCTGGGGGAAGCCCGTTGGCCGCGCTGGATCATATCCGTGGCACAGGGGACAGTACCCCCGCCCAATCGGTTTGATCGGTTTGACCTGATCGGGGGCCTCGACATGCTTGGCCGCGTCACCGTGGCACACTTCGCATGACACACTTCGGTGCTTGGATTGACGCTTGATCTGATCGACATCGTCGTGGCAATCAAGGCAGGCCCTGGAACCGGCGTAGGCTATCGGCTGGGACGCGATTTCCCCGACGGCGGCGGCGCGGTAGTATCCAATGTCGCCGAATGTGGCCGGGACAAGCAACTTTCGGGCGATGAAGAGCGCCGCGAGAGCCACGGCAAAGATCAGCGCCAATGGCACCAGTTGTTGTGGGATCTTTCGAACGCTCAACACGACCTCCCGAGAGCCACTGGATGACCCTCAGCTTGTGAATTTAGGAATTAGGGCATAAAAAGGCAAGATTAAGATTCAGAAATGTAGCTGGGTATCAGATGGTTTTTGTCGCGAATTGGCTGACAGGAGTCGAACAACTGGCCATTCCATGTACCTTTCCATCACGATCCTCGCTAACGGAGCACGGGAACTGGGCGCGTCTGGCGCTGAGGCCCAACGGGAATCCTGGAGCGGGGGGATCCAGCCGTGTCCCTGGCTGACCGCCTATCCCTGAGTCTTCAAGAGAGCCGACAGCTTTCCTGTGTCCTCCTGCAGGATCCGTATCTGCTCGGAATGGTTGTGCGTTCCGCGCGAACCATCAGCCGCAATCGCCTGGATATGACGACGGACCGGATCGGTGGCAGCCTGCCGCTCCGGGGTGGCCGGCAGGGCACTGACTTGACCGATCAGCGAATCGACCGTCTGCCGCAGTGTGGCGAACTCATCGAGCCATTTGCGATGGCGTTCGGCATACGAGTCATCGTGGCAGTCGGTGCAACGCTGCGACGGCGGGAGAACGATTGCCCTGTCGGGCCGTTCGTGGCAATCACGACATGCCGTGCCGGCCGCAATCATAACGTCGGGAGTCGTCACGGGCAGGTCGGCCGATTTGCCCTCCAGGATGGCCTGCTGAGCCGTGTGACAGTAGCCGCACTCTCGTGCTGTCTGGGAGTGATGGCATGACAGGCAATCTCGCTTCTGGACGATCAACTCTCCATGCTGCCTTTGATTGGAATGACACCGCGTACAGGTTTGCTGGGCGTTGACCAGGTGCCGTCGGTGCGAATAGGTCACGCCGAAGATCTGGGCTTCGACATCTTCGATGCCAATGTGGCAATTGACGCACCCTGATGGGACGACCTCGTCTCGGCCGTCGAGGGCGGCGAGCTTGTACCCTGGTTTGGCGAATTCGAAGAAGCTTTGCAGACGGTCGTAGGCCGCATCCAAGAGCCGATTGGCATAGACAATATTGTGGATGGGCTTTCCCTTTTGAACCAGGCTGTAGTTGTAGTGCGCCTCGTTATAGAGCGAGTCCTGCACGGCTTCGCCGGGCCGCGAAGCGGTCCTTTGATGTCGAATGCGGCCGGCCTCCTCGAGTGCCCTGCCGACCTGCTCTACCTTCAATTGCGCCGTTTTTTTCCAGTTTTCCAATAGCCGGCTGTAACCGGCGCCGTGGCACGATTCGCAACTGGCACCGGAGGCAATGAAAGTCTCCCCGGCGAATCCGCCGCTGTCGGCATTGGTATGGACGATGTGGCAACCCTGACAAGAAATGCCTTTCTCGAACATTGGATTCGGCTGGTCCGCCACACCGAATCCGCCATGCCCGACAAACAGATCTTTCTGAGCCTCGTGGAATCCCTCGTGACAGGTCTGGCAATCCGGGATGACCTGCTCTTTGAATGTCGACTTGTGCTGCATGGAAAGATGACAGAGGTCGCATTCGATCTTGTGTTCGGTGATGTGGGTGGAATGCATCAAGTCGGTGCTGCTGTATTTGTCGAGCCGTTCGCGGTCCCAATGACAACTGTAGCAGCGCTCGCGCGGCACAGCGCCATCGCCGACCACCATGGCGCCGTGGCATTTGATACAGTCAAGCTTCCGTTGGATGACACCGGCGTGATCGTACTTTGGCGGCTCCTGGCCGGCAATGGTCACAGGCGGGTCGTGGCAGATCGTGCATTTGGCGTTGTTCTTTCCATCCTCATCGAGCTTGAAGTGGCACGTGATGCAGGTGGTTTCGGTCACCGTCATGTGCTCGCCCTGGACAATCTGGGAATGACAGGACGTGCATTTCAGCTTCTTGCCGCGACGCATTTTTTCGAGGTGTGGCGCGTGGTCGAAATTGACCCGGCCGAACATCACACGGCCGTGAAGCAGGCGTTCGGAATGGCATCCGGAGCGCAGACAGGACTCGTCCGAGATCTCCGCCCAAGGCTTCGATTTTCTATACGCGTTGGTCCAGTACTTCACCAGCTGGTTCATGTCGCGCATCTTGCCCTTAACGACATTTGAGTATCCGGGTTCGTAGTGGCAGTCGCGGCACGGGACATTATGATGGGAGGATGCCGCCCAGGCATCGTAAAACGGCTGCATGTAGTGGCACGTGGTGCAGAAGTCCGAACGGTTCGTGAACTGAATCGCCCCGACGAACAGAAGCAATGACGCCAGCCCGGCGATCATCACTCCCAAACCCGTTCGTCTCACCCAAATTCGCACGTCATCGTCCCGTGTACGTCACTTCAGGGATCCAGCGCCCGGCAGGCGATTATTCTCAGCGGTAGCCGAAGATCTCCGCCCAGATAATCAGGATAATTAGCATCAGGCCTATCGACAGGGCAATTGCGCCAAAGACCTTCAGGCCGCGCACGACCAGCGGCGGGAGCGGTTCGGTCAGATGCTGTTCCAACTGGTTTGCGGCCACGAGTTCTTCGTACTCCCGCGGACGGTCGAGCTTGAATTCCTCCAGCGGCACGCGGCCGGTGAAGATCACCGTATCCATCGGAAATTTGTCCGGCCGGAAATGCGTGTTGAAGAAATGCACGGTGAAGATAAAGCCGACAGCCAGCAGGGCCTCGTCCGAGTGGATGATCGTGGCAACG
>JAGVEK010000095.1 GCA_020058315.1 Candidatus Zixiibacteriota bacterium | reverse complement strand
CACTGTGGGGCAGGCCGCCGCCGCGCAGCGTCCCTTCGAAATTCGGGTGGCGCTTACAACGCGGATCGACCGTCACATCGGGCACAGAGGCGCTCTTTCTTTCCAGAAAGACCCAGCCGGCCAGCCCCTCGCCCAAACGATATTTGATTAAACTGATGTCTTGCACCGGGAATCCCGTCGAAGCGCGCAGGGCTAGCCGCTCTTCCCGCTCATCCCACAGGAAGAGGTAACATCCTTCGGAGGGGACGGCGCGGGGCGCGACTGCCGCCACCAGCGTCAGCACATCCTCCATGCGAAGGTTTGCGGTGATTCCCTGCCCTACCTCGAAGAGAGTGGATAGTTGATGCACACGCTGGTTGAGTTCCTCGATAAGCGTCGCCCGGTGAATCGCGTTGGCAGCCATATCGGCAATGGCAGTGAGAAGACGGATTTCATCGTCGGAGAAAGTGCGGAGAGTTTCACGGCCGATGATGAGCGTACCCACCAGAGTTTCTCTGGTCAGCAGGGGGAGACAGATACCGCTCACCCCTTTCACCAAAGAAGACCTAACCCTGTCAGGCGTGTGGGGGTCGGCAGCCAGGTCGGTAAAGGGATAGGGAGCGCGGGTCTGGATCACATGGCCGCATATTCCTTCGCCCGGACCTAGACGCAGCCCCAATATCTTCTCTATTCGGCCAATGGCGGCCCGGGCGACAAACTCCTGTGTTCTCTCCTCCAGACAGAAGACTGCCCCTGTATCGGCCTGCAGAATCTCTAACGTCTTGGTCAGGATGATCGGCAGCATCTCGTCCAGCGACCTGGCTTCGCGGAGTGCGGACGAGACGGTGAACATGGCTGTGAGTTCAGATAACCAACGCTGTTCCGTCTCGTGCAGCCGGGCGCTCTGCACCACCCCGCCCAGTTGCTGGCCGATGGCTTTGAGCAGGTCAACATCGCTTTCTGTTACTTTCTGATGGATCGGCAACCACACGTTCATCACCCCCATCACCCGATCCCTGGCCATGAGCGGTACGCATATATCCTGATGAGGCGGCATCCCGGGCCAGCAGCGCGTATGACGCTCGTCACCGGCCACATCTTCCGAGACGATCGTCCGGCCGTCGCGGGCGGCCAGCCCGCACAGGCACTCTCCTATCCGGACGGCTTCCCTCAGGCAGGGATGATCCGCCGGTATGCCATGGTGAGCAAACAAAGAGAGTTGCCCGTTCTTCTCCAACATAAACATCTTGCCCCCTATGTTGGTCTTGAGCATTGCCAGATTAAACACGTCCGCCAGGTTATGAGACTCGGCGGCCGTGCGGACAATGTCCAAAAGGATGGAGAGCTCGCGGGTGCGTTTCTGGACCGCCATTTCCAACTCTTCACGCCGGGCAGCGAGTTTCAGCCGCATCGCCTCAAAGCCGTGCGCCAGCTCCGCGATCTCATTGCGTCCGGCGACCGTAACCGGCGTTCGCATGTCCCCCTCCCCGATTCGCCTCGATGCAGCCAGAAGTTGCCGAATCGGCGCCACCACCGATTTGGTTGTCAGCCATGTCACAAACAGGGCCAGAACCATAAAAATGACGCCAAGCGTGGTCAATTGCCTGTGCAGCGCGTTGACCGGCGCCAAGACAACGGATTCCGCCTGGGCAATGATCATTCCCCAGGGAGCGTTCTTCAGAGGCGTAAAGACAACGATGCCGGCCCCAGACGGATGTCCTTTATCGGTAAAGACGTCCCGCACGGTCGTGGCTGTCCCGGATTTGATCAGGTCAGCGATGCCGGGGTGATGGCTCTTCTTTTCAACAAAAACGGGATTGGTGCTCGTCAGGACAATGCCGTCGGCATCCACCACGTCCATGTGCCCTGCGGCTATCACCTGCAAATCGCGTACAATGCCGGTAAAAACCTGTGACATGGGATCTGTGACTCCGCCGAGCAGCCCCACCACTGCTCCCTTTCGATCTTTGACCGGTATGACAACCCCAATCCTTGAAGAAACACAAACAGGGCAGATAAAATGGCCTGATACCTGCGGTTGACCGGTGCGCAATGCAGCAGCAATATAGGGGTGATTGGATCTATTCTCCCCGATAAATTTAGGACTGTGCGGTTCAGTGAGGAGGACCACGCCTCGCCGATCAGTGATGAAGACGTGGCAAGAGAAGAGGCCGGCGCGGTGAAGTTCGCGGAGCGTGCGGCGCTCCGGCGCCGGATCAGCGTCGGTCAGGTCAAACCCTCCCGACGTTGCGAAGCGTTCGAGCAAAGTAAAAGCGTTGGCAATGTGTTCATCAATATGCCACGCGACCAATCGGGCCATACTCAAACGTTCCGTTAACACGCGGTTGGTGCTATCCTGCAGCGTCCCCATACTGAAGAAGACAAGTACGGTCAGGATGAGCGCCAGACCGATGCTGACCATCAGAAAGACTCGCATGTAAATGGAGTACATCCTTAGCCATGACATATTTTTCTCCTTTGGTGCGCACCACCGGCAGATCGCTGCTGCAATGACTTTTATCTGGCCTTCTTGATGAATTAAGAGCCTCCCTTTGCCGATCAAGGACCCGCAAATAGCCAAGTATCAACTCACAAACGCCTATCTCTACAAACCAATGCGCACTTATTGAATGGATAAGGTGTTTGCTTTTTCAGGATGGGAGTATATGAAGAATGATTTTGTGCGTCAAATGTTAAATGCATGCCTCTCCATACAGATTGAGATTGTGGAGAAATACCAGGGGATTAT
>JAGVEK010000447.1 GCA_020058315.1 Candidatus Zixiibacteriota bacterium | reverse complement strand
AGGTTGTACGGCTCCTGCTCAAGCGATTTCACATACATCTGGACAGCGCGCTGGTAGTCGCCCTGCCGGTCGTAGCTCAGTCCCTCCTGGTAGGCGGTGAACGAGGGATTGTTCATAATCCGCTCAACGGTTGGACGGTTCAGGATGACAAGCAGCACGATCGCCGCGCCAATCGAGATCCATGCGGCGGTCATCCGGCGTTGTTTCAGGAGATTGACGATCAGCCACACACCGGCGATCGCAAAGATGACCAGCAAGGGGGCCATCGGCAGCCGGTGGCGCGCCGTGGCGAGAAAGCCCACGACAGAGATGGAGTACAGCGCGACGAAGGCTGCCAGCGGACGCGACAATTCATGACGGCGCCACGACCACCAGATGCCAGCCAGCGCCAGCGGCGCGACGAGCCCGAATGGGAAATACACCGGCCAGCGCCAGATGAGAGTCCGCAGAACGAATGAGTACCGCCGGAAGTCATAGATGTTCGTCTGATCCCCAACTTCAAAACCGTTCCACATGTAATACAGCTTGCTGAGCCAGCCCCGAAACGCGCGGCCCGGATAGTTGCGTACATAGTCGAGTGCTTTTCCGGTCCAATGTGAGGAGACTTCCGAGGCGCGCAACGGGCGCCCCGCCTCGGCGATGGCAATCGAATCTGTCGTGACAACAAACCGGTCCCAACTGATGGTCGGATCCAGCAGGATTTCCGGCATGCGCATTGTCAGACCATCGGCCGTCGCGTTGTTTCCCAGGTAAAGATTGACGCCGCCTTGATATGCGATCAAAACTGGGTCCTTGCCCACCCACCAGTTGCGGGCCGTTATCGGGAGAATGGGAATCAGAAGACCAATGGTCAAAATTAGCGGACGTCGCAGCGCTCCCATGAGCTTCGACTTGTCAGTTCCCCGTAGCGAGAACCCTGTCAATGCGATCCACCAGAAGATCGGAATGGTGATCAGGATGTTGGGCCGGGTGATAGCGGAGACGCCGAGAATGAGCCCGATGACCAGCCACGGGCGGAGTCTGGCACTCTTCTCCTTCAGTTGTCCCAAGGCCAGCCAGACCGCCAGCAGATTGAGCGGTACGAACAGGACCTCGAGCAGCAATTCGGAATCGTAATAGATCACGGGACCCCAGAGGGCCCAGACGAATCCCGCGATCAGACCCAGCCGGCGGCCGAAGACCCTCCAGCCAACCAGACCCGTCAGCACTGCGGTGAACGAGCTGATCACCGCTTGGACAATCTTAATCCCCCATAGGCCGTCGCCGAAGATCTTGATCCAGAGACCCAGAAGATAGGGATAGAATGGGGCTCGGTAGAAGACGCCCTCGCCAATCCAGTCGCCTCTGGCAATGGCTTTAGCCCACAGATAATGCCAGCGCGAATCCACATCCGGCGAAAGGAAGCCTGGGTTGTTGCGCGACAACTCCCACAGCACGACTACGCGCACGACCAGCGCGGACAGAAGCACTGCCCCCAGCCAGAAGCGATCCGAACCCAGGCCGAAGTCGAAATCGGCGGTCTTCGCGCGCCCAAGAGCGGGCTCAGCGACGTGATTTGGTTGGGCGGCCGATGGCCTGCTCCTTTGGCGATTGCTGCTCACAAGTGCTATTATAAGGTGTGGCGTGTTGGACTGGCAAAGAAACCTCTGAGACAGTGGATGGGCCGTATGGCAGCGACTGCTGATGCGCGCCCGAGGCTCGATCCCCGGGTCGCCATCGGAGTATTCCTCTCCTGCGCCCTCTGGATTGGCTCCTGCCGGACAATCGCCGGAGCCGCGATCTGGACACTCATCATCATGATCGGCGTGGCCGTTTTACGGCGATTGGCACGAGGTGTCCCGCTCCTTGGGATTGCAGCCCTTCGGTGGGCCATGCCGGCCGCAGTGATTGTTGCGATGATGTACGCGCTTCTCCAGCCTGGAGACGGCCGCCTGCTCGTCAGGCTGGGACCAATCCAGATCGGTCTGGATGGTCTGGCCACCGGCGTGCGGTTGGGATTGCGCCTCGTGGCCTTCGCCGGCCTAGCCGTTGCAGTGGGCACGCTCGCGAATCCTTCGGGCCTGGCTGCCGGTGTGACACGGCTTCTCCTGCCCCTGCGCGTTCTTGGATTTCCCGTCGCGTCCATGTACTATCTCATGTTCTTCATGCTCCGGATGTATCCTTTGCTAATGGAGGAGTTGCAAACCATCAGACTGGGACAACGCTCCCGTGGTGCGCGATTCGATGGTCCGTGGCATACACGTATCCGAATGGCGGCGGTGCTCATTATCCCGGCCTTCGCCGCAGCGTTGCGGCGGGCCGACCGGCTGTCCGACGCTCTGGCGTCGCGCGGCTTCGATGTCCGCCGCATCCCGGACGATGTTTACTTGATGCGCTTCGCTCGTCGCGATTGGCTCACGGCGCTTCTGATCTCAGCTGGCTGGATCATGTGGCTGGCAGCGCGAGTCGCGCGTGTCGATCTTCTGCTGTTTTGAACGGGAGACTCTTTGCGCTACCGAATCGATCTCGCATACCATGGTGCCGGTTTCCACGGCTGGCAGCGCCAGCCGCATCTGCGCACGGTTCAGGGCGAACTCGAGCTCTGGCTGGCGCGTCTGCTGGCATCCGCGCAGAGAATCGCGATCACGGGCGCTGGTCGCACTGATGCCGGTGTGCACGCCACCGGAATGGTTGCGCACTTCGATGCTGATCAGGTTTTCGACTGCGACCAACTGACTATGCGCCTGCACGCCGCCCTCCCGCCGGACCTGGTTGTGAGTCGCATTTCGCCCGCCGGGCAGGATTTCCATGCCCGCTACAGCGCGATTGCCCGGACCTATGAGTACGCAATCACGAATCGACGTGCACCGTTCGGCCGAGATCGTGTATGGTTCCTGCCCGGCCCTCTCGATCCGACCGCGCTCGAAGACGCCGCCGCGGCAGTGATTGGCCCTCACGACTTCTCCGGGTTCTGCATCGCTGCGTCTCGAAAGGAACATGGGACCTGTCATGTCACACATTCAGAGTGGCGGTCACACGGCGATCTTCTGATCTGTCGTGTGCGGGCAGACCGTTTCCTGCACATGATGGTGTGCCTGCTGGTCGGGACGATGGTGGATGTTGGACGAGGAAGATGGTCGCCGGACCGGGTGAGGGAGATCCTCGATACAGGCGACATCCGGCTGTGTGGTGGCACCGCGCCAGCGTACGGGCTGACGCTGGTGGCGGTGGAGTATCCCGGCAGCAGTGGCCAGAATCCGATTTCTATTGAAATTCCCCAGCCGGGGCCGTTTCTTGGTGGTGCACAGTAACCTTGAAGACATAGGGAGGCAATGTGAAGATATTTCTCGATACCGCAAACATTGATGAAATCCGCGAAGCGGCCGACTGGGGTGTCCTGGACGGCGTAACCACCAATCCGTCACTGGTTTCCAAAGAGAAGGGCCGCAAGTTCGAAGACCTTCTTCGTGAGATCGTGGCGATCGTCCCAGGGCCGGTTTCGGCAGAAGTTGTGGCGTTTGCTGCCGACGACATGGTCTCCGAGGGCATCCGTCTCTCCAAAATCGCGCCGAACATCGTGGTCAAAATCCCGATGAACGTCGAGGGACTCAAGGCGATCCGCCGCCTGACCCAGGATGGCATTCCCACAAATTGCACGCTTGTGTTCAATGCCACCCAGGCACTTCTGGCCGCCAAGGCCGGGGCGACTTTCGTGTCGCCATTTCTCGGCCGCCTCGATGACATCGGGCACGTCGGGATGGACCTCATCAGTCAGATCGTCACAATCTTTGACAACTATGCACTCGACACCGAGGTTCTGGCGGCTTCGATCCGGAGTCCCCTGCACGTCGTGGACGCCGCGCTTCACGCTGCCGATGCCTGCACCATGCCATTTTCCGTCCTCAATGCGATCGTGAAGCACCCGCTGACCGACATCGGCATCGCCAAGTTCAACAGCGATTGGAAGAATGTCCCGCATTGACCGAATCTGGCGTGCGTTGACCCGAAAAGGTGGCATGGGCATCCTGCCCATGCCGCACGGGCGGGACGCCCCTGCCACCGCGGTGGTGGTCCACAATGATTGACCGCTACACCCGCCCGGCCATGGGCGCTCTATGGTCGGAACAGAGCAAGTTTGCCGTCTGGCTCGAGATTGAGCTTCTCGCCTCCGAAAAGATGGCGCAGATGGGACTGATTCCGAAGGACGCACCCAGGCGCATGCGCCGCAATGCCCGTTTCGATGCCCGGCGGATCGAACGAATTGAAGAAAAGACTCGTCATGATGTGATCGCTTTCCTCACCGATGTTGGCCGACACCTCGGCAAAGACGAAAAATATTTCCATCTGGGACTGACCTCGTCCGATGTTCTGGATACCGCGCTCTCCGTCCGAATGGTTCGTGCCGGTGAGCTCATGCTTGAGGCTCTGCAGCCGCTTCTGGGTCACACGCGCCGATTGGCGCGACGTTACATTAAGACTCCCATCGCCGGACGTACCCATGGTGTTTTCGCCGAACCGACGTCCCTCGGACTCAAGTTTGCCCTCTGGTATGCAGATCTGATTCGTGGACGCCGCCGCTTGAAAGCAGCCATTCACTCTATTGCCGTCGGCAAGATCTCCGGCGCCGTGGGTAACTTCGCGCACCTGGACCCGCGCGTGGAGGCACACGTCTGCCGCCGCCTTGGACTTCGTCCTGCGCCAATCTCGACTCAGGTGCTGCAAAGAGATCGTCACGCCGAGTACATCTTCGCGATCGCCGCGTTGGGAGCGACCGCTGAGAAAATTGCGCAGGAGATCCGGCTGTATCACCGCACCGAGACAGGGGAGATGACCGAGGGATTCTTTGCCGGCCAGCGTGGCTCATCCGCCATGCCGCACAAAAAGAATCCGATTCTCTGCGAACGTATCTGCGGTCTGGCGCGGCTGCTGCGCGGCTACGTCAGTCCCGCACTCGAAAATGTGGCGCTATGGCACGAACGCGACATCACCCATTCGTCGGTGGAGCGCGTGATCATTCCCGATGCCACCATCACTCTCGACTACATGTTCCACCTGCTGAATTCGGTTCTCGGGAATCTTGGTGTGCATCCGCAAAGGATGCGCAAGAACCTCGACTCCAGCGGCGGCGCGGTCTATTCGCAACGTTTACTGCTTGCGCTGGCTGATCGTATCGGATCGCGCGACCGTGCCTACGCGGTTGTCCAGAAGCTGGCGCTGCAAGTCACGCCGGATCGGCCCCTCCGGGAATGCGCCCATGCCGATGCCACGATTAAGCAGCATCTCAGCGACGACGAAATCGAGGCAGCGTTTGACTGGGCATACTTCCTCCGGCGTGCTCGTACGATTATGGAACGCGCCCTGGCGCAGAAGTGACCGATGAGAGCCTCTGACGCAGTGATCAGTTTCGTAGGGTGCGTGATTCACGCACCTTTT
>JAGVEK010000181.1 GCA_020058315.1 Candidatus Zixiibacteriota bacterium | reverse complement strand
CCAACCCAGAGAGAATCGGCGTGATCGACCAGGAGCGAATGGACGCTATTGGATGGCAGGCCATTATCGGTGGTCTTCGCGGAGACGTGGATCGGCGGTTTGACCGGCTGAGAGTCGCTGCACAACGCGGAGTTGAATGTCATGTCGAGCATGCCGATGTTCCCAAAGCCGGTCAGGAGTCTCTGGTCGAGAGCAAGCAGGACGATCGGATTGTCCGAGGAAAACCCATCGGCGCTGCCGAAGGAACCCCAGCATCCCCCATTGGTAGGATCGTAGTACGCCAAGACACGGCCTGAATCGGCTGCCGCATTGGCCAGCCATACCCGGCCAAGCGGATCGACGGAAATATCGGTCACGACGATGTAGTTGTTGACCCCGCTGGGATCCTTGACCCACATCAGAGAGCTGTTGGCGGTATCATAGCGGACCCAGTCGTGTAGAATGTCGACAGGGTTGACTTTGAACGCGCCGCTGCCCCAGGTGCCGAGCCAGATGTCTCCGTTGGGTGCCACCGCAACTGAGGTGCCCTGGATGCCAGATCCGGCGTTGAAGAAGGGAAGATCCACCCACTGAGTGCCCTCCAGGTAGTCCGCGCCGGTCAGCGGGTGGACGCACCAGAGTCGCCCGCTGCTGTCGAGGGCGATGTCGGCAAGATCGCGATCCAGAGGGCCGGAGAATTTCACAGAAGCCCAAGCGTCTTGCCGGCGATATAACAGACCATTGCCGAGCCGCCCGGCCCAAACCGAACCATCGGAGGTTCGGGCAATGGAAGTTAGCGGCACGGCAAGAGATCCCAACGCCGGTGGGTTCACGCATCGGCCGTCGGTGTAGAGAGCCAGACCGGCCGAGGTTGCAATCCACAGAGTGTCATCCATTGCGAAAAGATCGCGGACCTCGATGTGATCCAAGCCGGCCTGCATCCAGAGCGTGTCGCCCGGTGAGGTGAGAGTGTCATTGCAGACATAGAGGCCGGCACCGCCTCCAGCGAAGACTTGGCCATTAAATAGTGCCAACGCGTTAGACGCCGGAACACCGGCCCAAGTCTTCCAGTGCGTTGGGTCCAAGAGGGACTGATCATCGAGGCCGGCCCGCGCGGCACCAGCAGCACCCACCACCCACACGGAGCCGACGGCGATGAGGATGTCTGTAACGGAGTTCGAAGCAGGCCAAGTGCCAATGCGACTGTAGGTTTCTTTGATCTCTCCACCGTTGCGGTACATGTCGAACTTGTGGACACCCATGCCTGACGCGACCCAGAGGAAACCAAAAGAATCGGGCGCTGCGGCATTGAGAGGAATTCGAGCTTCATTGATCTCAAAATTGTGAATGTCCCATGACTGATCGTGCCAGCGCTGCGATAGGCGCCCATTAACTCCGCCGGACCAGATCCGGTGGCCGAAGTCGGCGACGACGAAGCGAAGGTCGATATCGCCCAGACCCTCGATATTGGTGAGCCGGGTCTGGAGATTGGGTGCATCCGCCGTCAGACGAACCTGGCCCCCTGTAGTAGCAATCCAGAGAGTATCGCCGACGGCGGCTAGGCCCATCACGTCGTTGACGTTTGTGTAATTAGTCCAGGCGGATCGATCGAACGGAACGTTCTGGCCAGAGGCAGGGGCCGCAAGGCAGATTATGAGCAGGAAGACCGCCCAGCCGGCTCGGGCGGGGCCTGATCGAGCATGGCGGGAGAGCCCGCTCACTTGTTGATTGGCTCGCCGAATCAGCATTGCCGTCTCTCCGCAGGATCCTGACCGAGGCTGGTTCGTCATGTCAAGCCTCCCGCCGGAACCAGTGGTGTTGTCGCAAAATGGAAAGCGCCACCCACGCGGAGGATACAATAGTCAGAATCAAACACCAGGAGCCAACAAACATTCCGTGGCGCACAAAGAAAGTCTGGCTGCCCGCCGGTCCCAGAGGCAGGTCGCCAACGATGACATCGGGAATGTACTGGGCGGTCGCATCATGCAGCCGCCCGGCACGATCAATCAGTGCGGAAATCCCGGTGTTGGCCGAGCGGGCGATAGGGTAGCGCGTCTCAATCGCGCGGAACACGGCGATCAGGGCGTGCTGGGTCGGGCCGGAGGAGAATCCATACCACCCATCATTTGTGATACTGACGAGGAATCGCGCACCGGCAAGGGCAAAACCGCGCACGATTTCAGGGAAGACCGATTCGAAGCAAATCGCAGCCGCGAATGGCCCTGGTTTATGAGGGAAGAGCACGTATTTGGTGCCATAGGTGAAGTGGGCGCCACCCACTTCGAGACGGTCAAGAACCTTGATCCGGTCGGAGAATGGAATCCACTCTCCCAGCGGGACCAGATGAAGCTTGGCATGGAATTCCGGGTGATAGATGCCCGTGTCAAGCATGACCGCGGCATTGTAGGACAGATAGCCGCCACCTTTGACGTTTGTGTACTCGAGGGTTCCGATCAGCAGCGTCACGCCCAGTTCGCCCGAGAGTTCGCGAAGCGCATGGTGGTATTGCGGCTCGGAGCGCAGGTAGACGGGGGCGGATGTCTCGGGCCAGATGATGAGCCGGGCGCCGTGCGCTGCCGCGGCGCGAGTCTGCGCTTCGTAGATGGCGAAGGACTGATCAACGTACGTGGAATCCCATTTACGGTACGAGTCGATATCCCCCTGAAGAACGGCTATGCGGACAGTCTCGGTGGTGGTCAGTCGCCGAAGGGCCAACCGGCCATAGAGGTAGGGCACGGCAAACAGGATTATGAGAATAGCCCACAGGATTCCCAATCTGCGGCGCGGAGCGGGCCGCCAGCCGGACACGAACCGGCAAAGAACGACGCTGATGAAGCAGACCCAGAGTCCCACACCGAGGTCACCCGTGATGTCCGCGAATTGGATCAAGGGGATATAGTGGACTTGCGAAAGCGAGAGATTCGTCCAGGGAAAGGCCAGATCGCCCACTCCGCGAAGATACTCGTGAGCGATCCACACAAATGGGAAGAGCCACAACGCACGCTCGCCCAATTTCTCGCGCATCCAGGCATACAGCCAGAAAACAGCGGAGACATACAGGGCCAGGACGGCGACCATCACGACCATGCCCGGTCCGCTGACCCAGCCGGTCCAGTAGATCGTGCCGAAGTGGAATACGAAACCGAACACATAGCCGCGGGCAGCAGCGGCACGAGGACGAACCCCGTGGACGATCAAAAGAATCCACGCCAGTGCGATGCAGGCAAGGAACCCGAGAGGAAACGGGGGGAAAGCGAGCGCCAGTAATCCGCCTGCGAGGGCCGCCTGGGCCACGGCCGATGTGGCGCCCTGGGGTGGGTGCAAGTGGACAGGCAAAGCGGTTTCACCTTCGGGGCGTGAGAACATGCCCAATGATCATATGGTTTCGGGCGGTCGGGCAAGGGACATAAGGGCCCGGCAGTAATTATCTTCCCTTTCAGCGTGTTGGACGGCGCGCATGGCCGATTTCCCACCGGTCGATATGGCCCATTCCTGGGTCGAAACGGGCAGGATGCCCCGAACATCAGTGGGGGCCGAGTTGGCGTCTCACTCGGGAAAGACCAGTCGCACGGCGCGCGGTCCGGCCACAATGTGGCCGATGGGGTAAGCCGGGACATCGATGCGGGCCAGCAGTTCCACCGCCCGCATCACCTGGTCACGGTCCACGACCAGGACATAACCGATCCCCATGTTGAAGACGCGGAACATCTCTCCGGGATCGACGCTGCCCACGCGCTGGAGAAACGGGAAGATGGGCGGCTGCGGCCAGCGCGTCGTGTCGATCACGGCCTGGCAGCCTTCGGGCAGGACGCGGATCAGATTCCCTTCGATGCCCCCGCCGGTGATGTGCGCCATCGCCGTGATTGTCACTTCACCGAGCAGTTGTTCGAAGGCGGCGCGGTAGGAACGGTGCACGGCCAGAATCGCTTCTCCGACTGTTCGTCCCTCGAGTCCCTCCGGGGAGTCGTCAAGCTCGAACTGGTTCTGGTCAAAGAGGATTTTGCGGATCAGGGAGTAACCATTGGTGTGCGGGCCGGTTGATTCCAGACCCACGAGCATCTGACCTGGTTCGACCTTCGTGCCGTCGAGAATCGAGGAACGCTCGACCATTCCGAAGATGAATCCGGCGAGGTCGTAGTCGCCGAGCTTGTAAATGCCAGGCATCTCGGCGGTTTCCCCACCGATGAGGGAGATTCCATTCTCACGGCAGGCAGAGGCAATGCCGGTGATGACCTCCTCGACAACGGGGGGTTCCATTCGTGCGACAGCGAGATAGTCGAGGAATGCGAGAGGCTTGGCGCCACAAGTCAGGATATCGTTGACGCAGTGGTTGACCAGATCGGCGCCGATCGTCTGGTGATGGCCCGAGCGGATGGCCAGTTTCAGCTTGGTGCCCACCCCGTCGCAACTCGACACCAGAATCGGTTCGCGGTAGCCGGCCAAGTCCAGCCGAAAGAGCCCCGAGAAGGGGCCGACGCCGGCAAGAACGGCATCGGTGTAAGTCGTTTTGGCAAGCCGACCTATGCGTGAGACCGCTTCATCAGCAGCTTGCAGATCAACCCCGGCAGAGCGATAGTCAGTTTTTCCCGCCATGATGATGTCCTTCGCCACCTCAGGTGCTTGTTCAACCAGTTCCCGCCGTGAATATCCTGAATTTGCCCGGCATTTGCAAACACTCCGTGACACGGCATCGCGGCGTCCGGTACGAATTACCAGGGGCACCTACCAGAAGTCAACAGGATCGACGTCGACGGAAAGGTTCACCTTGGCCTT
>JAGVEK010000511.1 GCA_020058315.1 Candidatus Zixiibacteriota bacterium | reverse complement strand
ATCCCGAACGTGACTCCATCATAAAGACGCATTTGGGTGCTGATCATATTCAACCGTTGGCTGCATGACCGAGGCGACAACTACCTTGACGCGCGCCGAGTCATCGAGCATTGTTCTGACCGATCATTTCCGAAAAACATGTTCCCGATGCCAATCCATGTAGGGCTGATGCTGGGAGCGCAATTGCACGATCGGCTTATCGCCGGTCAGGCCCAGCACCTGAAGTGACATTTGCGACAACCCCGGGCTCGGAATGACATATCCGCCCTGATCAACCGTGATCAGCCCCTTGTCAAAGGCGGCATCCAGATGCGCAGCGAGTAGCAGGCCGTTGTAGACGTCGAGGCGCTCGGCGTCGTTTGCATCCTTCCACGCTTTGGCGTGGCTGGCGCGCAGCAGCGCTGGTTCATCCAATCCGGTTATAGCGCAGCATCCTGCCCAGAGCGCTATGAGCCCATCGCGAAACAAATCCTGCCCCACTCGTTGCCGGACAAGCGATTCACGTTCGGTGGCAGAAAGCGTTTGAACCTTCTGATTCCACGACTCGAGCAGTTGATTGGGTAGCGCCCGCGCAAGGGCGAAGGCGCGGCCAAGCACGTAGTCCAGATCCACGAAATCCGCGGCAGTGGTCCACGCCAAACAACCTTCAATCGCCAAAGGTGCGGGAACAGCCAGGCGATTTAGCTCGGCGGCGACATTCACCATGGAAAGCCCGATTACAGGACGGGTATCCACAATGCCGAGCCAAATTTTCAGGGGGCACTGACTGCTGCGAAACGACATCAGGCTGCTCGCCAGACCTCCAACAACGTCAAAGCCGGAATCAATTGCAGCCTTCTCCAACTGGGCCAGCGTCAGGAGTTTCAGTTCGGAAAGCGCAGTCATTTATCGCCTACCGCGAGATAGGCCTGGTCCGGCCGGTTTTTCCGATCCGGGAACCGCAACCGCAACCGCCCCTGCCTGACGAGCGGCGTCAGATAGCGGTTACGGAGCCCGTCTGCGTTGCGATTTACCGCCTCGGCAAGCAGATCCAAAGGCACAAACTGACCCGAGCACAGGGACACCAGTATCTGCTCCAGTTTTGCCGGGGCAATGCGGGAAGACTGCCGCGCGGGCTCAGCAGTGGCGCGCATTTCGTCGGTGACCGTAGTTGCCACCCAATGTAAGGAGTCGCCTGTCTTGTGTAAGGAGTCGGAGTCCTTATGTGAGGAGTCCTCGGCCTTATGTAAGGAGTCTCCTGACACAAGGCGATAACGGGTGCCCCGGCCGGTTCCTGATGGTTCCAGCATCCCCTTCCGCACCAACCCCTGCAAAACCTTGGTGATATCCACAGGATGGCTCGATGACATTTCCTGCAAGCGCTGATTCGACACTTCACCTTCAAGGTCAGCCGTCACCAATGCCTGGACTTCATCGACCTTGAGCTTGCCGAAGGCCGGGCCAAATCTTTGGCGCAAGCCATCAACAGTAGGTTGGGGAAGCATACTGACCATGGACAATACCAACATCACCCGATCTGGCCGCAGGGTTTCCTGAATGCCCGGCGAGCGCCAGTGCTGAGAAGCCCAACCAGAACGAATCTTGTCGATTCCCGAGCCGGCCTTGTCGCCGACACCCAGCATCTGGAACATTCGCTGGAGCGATTTGTTGCGGCACTCGCTCACGCCACCGCGCAGAATCTGCTCACGAGAAAGCAACAGCGTCCCCGGATTTGAAATCTCAATCCGATCCGCGAAGCGGTCGATAACAATGCCGCCCTGACCGCTGTAATCCGCATGCACCAAGGCATTGACCAAGGCCTCCTGCAGAGCCTCATGTACGGGCGTTTCGGCTTTTCTGTAACCCGCCTGGTCACGCTGAAAAGGTGTGCGCAGCCCTTCGGCGAGACGCACCATGACACGCTGATAAAACTGAAACAGGTTACCTTCCCACATGCCGTCCAAGGTCAACCGGTCTGTCCACCGCACCGCCGGGTCATCCGACAGGCGCTCGCGGTAGTCGAGCTGGAAACCAGGCACCGCCTCGGCCGCTGTGATCGCCTGGCCTCGACCAAACATCAACAGCCCCGCCAGCGTCAACCCTTCCTGGCCAGTACTCCGGTCTCGTCGCCAGCCACCCAGCTTTTCAAGCAATGCCGAATCACTTTCAGCAAGCCAGGGATGCTCGGATGCCCGGGACGAAAATCGATTGCGGAATTGCTTGATCGACTCGCTATGCAAGTCATCCCAGCCAAAGCCGATCAGCAGCCGGCTATCCGCAGGTTCTTCCGACTGATCGGCGAACATGCGCCGCACCTCGTCGTCGCGGCACAAATAATCGCCCTCAAAGTTGCGGCGATAAGTACCTCGAAAAGGATCGCTGCCCAGGAAGACCGGCCGTTCGCGTCGCCCCGCACGCGGCACACGAATTCGAATCAGCTTACGCGGCGATCCTTCAATCGGGACGATCTCAAGGAGGTCATTGGTGAGCAGGTTCAAGCAGACTTTCCCACGATTGTTGATCGTGTTCCAGAAATCCGACACCAGCTTTTCGGCATTTTCGACGCCGTGCATGTCCAGCGCCGTTTCGCCCTGGGTAATGCCGAGCCAAATGGTGCCACCGTCGGTATTGGCGAAAGCACTGTAGGTCTCCCACAGGTCACGCGGAAGCCCTCCCTTGGCAGCCTTGAACTCGACATCGACTCCCTCGTACAGGGTCAAGTCTTGAAGCATGGATAATGGTCCTGGCATCAATAAATTCCTCTTGCGTTACACCCTACTTGCCGGCCTGCCTTTGTATCCAGCAGGTGGTGTCTTCAGTTCTCGAGTGGGCTTAGGTTTCGCGGTTGACTTGAACGGACTCGGATCAATCTCGAATACGCTGACCGCAACCTGGTTGCTGCCATGCACATGCGCGATGAGCCGCTCATGCTTGGGCAGCGGCGCCTGAGCAGTCGATCCTCCGAATTCGCCCATGTTTGCCAGTATCACTGGCTGATACATGTGAAAGTGAAGTGCGGCAACCATGTTGTCGAACGTCTGGACGTCCTGATTGAGCGCTGCCACCAAGAACATGTCGGACCGGTCCCGCAAATCTGCCACGAGCGCCAAGTCTGTAGCGTCGTAACAAATGGCAGCCGACACACGCGTCGGCGTACCTTCGCCTATCGGAAACTCCACCAATACCTGGTGTGGCCGGTATCCCTTTACTCCCATCTTTTCCTCAAGCGCCGTCGGATGTTTCTTGCCCTGCCAGGCGTATTGAAACGTTCTCCCACCGCCCGGATTTTCGGTCCGAATCAGCCACAGGCCCTGGTTTATTGGGGCCGAATGCTTGGGCGAATCGATGAATGTCAGGCCAGCGAAAATCGAAGCCTTCACTTTGTCTGAAAGGACTCGGAGGTGCGAAACGTGCTCAGGATGAACAGAAAGTTCTGGGAACAAGATCAAGTCGACCAATGGCTCGCGATTGCGGTCGCCTTCCTTTCGGAGATCCTTGGCGGTCGCCCAGGTCTTGAGTTTTTGGTGGGTCAGTCGGCACACTTCGGCCAAATGACGCCGGTGCTGTGCCATTAACTTTTTTGACCAGCGGCCAGGTTCTTTGTCGTTGAACTGATCCCGGCGCGGAAGCATTGGCTGGACAACGGCGATGCGCATCGGCCTCGCCACCAGCGGCTGATCCTCCTGGGTTGGCACGATGTACATTGGCGTGCCAGACTGGCCCCCATAGAGCGCTCGCTGCACGATGATGCGTTCTTGAATCAACTCAAGAATCTCAACTCGGGTCTTCGCATTGACAAATCTCGCCGCATTTCCGCCTCTGATTTCGGTACCGGGCCACTGCAGCAGCGCCGACAAAAAGGTCGAAAGCCACGGGGAAATCGGTCCAGGCTCATCCAATAAACCACGGCCGGTATTCAACAACCCGAACCGTCGCTTAAACCAGGTGGACCGCAGACCGAAATATCGCGACGGATCCTCCGTCGCAAGATATCGACCGGCTGTGAAGTCAAACTCACCCGTGATACATGCACGAAGAATTCTTCCCAAACCATATAGCCACGCTGCATCCCCCTGAACCCAGGGGGGAGTCTCATACAGCGGATCGACCTCATGGCCGCGTTCAAATTTGACGGTGAGAAAATCCGCTTCGTCTTCCGGCAATGCCTGAATCCGGGACCAGTCCCTACAGAAAAGCTCAATTTCTCCAACATGAAGGCCGGCGCCGAGTTCCTTCTCGCTGTCTGGGTGTTCCAACAAAGCCTTCGCCAGCGCTAGCAACGCGTTCTCTTGGGCGAAATCGTTGAACTGTCCCGAAATCAACCGATGCAATGGCAGGGAACTGTCCTTGCCCAATCGGATTGTTTTTTTGGATACGTTGGAGCGAAGGATTTTCAGGGACGCCGGCACATGCTGTTTCCATCTCGCCAATCTTCCAGCCCGAGTTTTGAGAGCAACCTGCAGCAGATCAGGCCGATTGAGGGCTACCGTCAGTACACACCGCCTGGCAACTTCTGCGTCTTTGGTTGATCTCAGGCACTCAACCAGCCAAGCCGCGAACCGGTCAGGGGCCGGTGCCAGTTGCTGGCCAACCAACGCGAGCGGCAACGCCTTCTCCAGGTCAACTCCCTGGAAAGGCGAATAGAGCATTGCCTGATGCAGCACCCGATAGCCCGCCAGGTTTCCTGCTGATGTCGCTGCCGCCGAATGATCGGCGACGGAGGCAAGAAACAGAAGCGCCTGTTGCTTGAGATACCAAGGTGATCGATCCCTCTGCAACAGGACTCTTCGGGCGAACGCGGCAAGATCCTGGCGGTATTTCGCAATATCCGTGGAATCCGGATACTCGGCCTCTTCTCGAAACCCGGTTTCCGTTGCTCCCGCACGCAGCAAATCCGCTGACACGTATTCGGCAACCAGCAATTCGCGCTGCGCTATTTCATCGTCCACGCGGGGGACCGAAAAGAGCTTGCTTTGCAGGGCATCCAATACCGGGCCCAATAACCTCGGATGTGGAAACAGATCCAGACCGACTCTAAGCAACAGCGCCAGAGCTGGATTATTCGCCCAGCACTTGATTAGTTTTCGTGCGGTTGCCTCAAACTCATGCCTTAGCGCAGCACCCGCATTGATTTCCGCATTGACCGATATCTCATCCTCTGGAGAGCCCTCGGTATCGGTCATGGCCAATCGCATGCGAAGGGCTGATGCAATGCGCGTTGCCACGAACCGCTTTACCGTGTCATCGCGCACATCCGTATTCGGCACCGCAATGTTGGCCAATTCCAGTCGCGAGGCCTTGCGATCCAGCGGATCTTCCAGTTGCTCCGACATCCACAGCAGTCCGTCAAGTCCACCGGCCGCCTGCGTCAGTGAATCATGGTCGAAAGTTCCACTGATCGCTTCCTGTAGCAACTCCATCAAGGCTGACAAGTTATTCTGGGCTGAAATGGATCTGTAAGGGGTAGCAGCCGTCTTGTCGCCATTCAACAACAGCGATGATGAAGCGCCCATCGAATCGCAGTGCTTCTTCAAAACGTCCGACACCAATTCCTTGACCCTGCTCTCCAGTTGCCCGGTGTCTTCCTGCCATCGTGCCTCAACGACCAGCCTGATGTCGTCGACATATCGGCAGTAGTCCTTTATGACAAATTCGCCGGTGGAATCATCTGCATTGATCTTGCTGCTTAAAAGGCGGTCAAATCCGACCATGTAAGCATTGGCGAAGAAGCCCGATGCAATCAAGCCTTGGGGCAAACCTACCGGCAAGACTTCGTCGGCGGTAAATTTTGGCGCGTGGCGTTGATCATCTGGATCCCATTTCCAGTCAAATATTCGGTCTGCCATCTTCCAGAATTGATCATCCGCTTGACACTGCTCCGGCAGACTGAAGCTCGCCGCGAACGCGCCATAGAGCAGCTTCAGTTGCCCCATGAGCGCTTTACGATCCACACAGTCGAAGAATGACTTGATATCCAGCGAAACCACATATAGCTCACGGCCCGCAGGAACTCGCGACGACAGTTCGGCGCAAACGCCGCGCGGACGAGCCAGGAACATGCGGTAGTCCTGAAAGTACTGGCTATAGATACGTGAATTTCCCCAGCCGAAATGCGCTCTCGGGCTGGGGCTGGTGGTCGCATCCCATCGACAATGCAAACGGTTGCCGTAGCTGAAAACGCCTGCCTTTTGCGCCTTCAGGCCGTCTCGCTCTGAAGTATCGCCCTGGGCCGATTCCACGGCATCCGCAAGACAGAGCATGACAGCCGTGGCCAAGGTCTGGTCCCGGATGGAAAGATGCGCAAGTGGCCGAAGCTTCTGCTCCCGCTTCATCTTTCCATCGCTCGAAGGAGTTTCCGCTACGCCCCACGCTTCAAAGCTCTCGTCGCCATCCACATCAGGCAGGCTGTCGATGTCCACATCCAACAGTTGCTCGATACTCAAGGGCTTCGGCGCTGGGGGCTCCGGGAAGTCCCATCTGGTGTTCTTGGGTGCCGGAACCAACAACATCGGTTCGGGCTTAAAAACCTCGTTTCCCACGGCAGCAGCCCATTCAACAAGCTTCTGCTGAAGATCGACCGTCGAGCAGTCGAGCTCCAACATGTCGGCATACCAGTTATGTCGCCGAATGGCCGTGTGGGTTTTCTTCCACGCTTGCGCGAGGATGACTACATCTTTCAGGAAGTCTCCTCGTGGGGCCAGCTGCTGGTATTTCGCTTGAATGAGAGTCATGTTTGATCTTCTGCTTGCCGAGCAAATCCGCTCTGCACCTGCGTTTTGAATCGCCGCCCGAACAGCAGCCCCTCATCGTGGCTGGGATCGAGGGTCAGACTCAGGAAAGGCTTCTGCTGAAGCGACTCAGGCGGTGGCGTAGTGGTGGTGACGATGTACTGGAACGGTGCCGAATCGCCGTAGGCCTCGCGTTCGATGCGCTCGACCAGGTGGAGGAAATCCCGGTATGGGCGCGGCCCCATGTCGGCTTCTCGTGGGCAATCGTGGATCAACAGGCCGGGGAATGCGCTGGCCGGGTCGCTGGCATCGAGCAGGCACACCACGTCGCCCAGCAGGATTTCCAGTACGCGAAAGGCCTCCCCGCCGCGCAGCGAAAGGCGGAACGGGCGGGTTTCATCGCGCACTTCCAGGGTGCCAAAGGCCTCGTTGGACAGCAGCGCGCGCGCGAACAGGTCGGTGAGTCCGCTCAGGGATTGCTCACGACTTGATCTCTCATGCTGGAGCGTTGCAAGCCGCACTCGGGCCGCATCGATGTTCTGCGCGATTTCAGCGCACCGCGAGACGGACTGTTCGATCTGCTTTGCGGCCTCGGGCGACCCGGACGCAAGCTCCCACCGTTCGAGTTCGGCCAGCAAGCGCTGCCCGCGATCAAGTTCGAGCGCGGCGGTGTCTCGCTTTATTCGCAGTGCCTTAGCTTCCCGAGCCTTGGCATCGACCCGTTGCTTCGCCAATTGCAGGGGCTTGTCGGCCAAGGTCCGACGCTCCAGCGCCTGCGCCGCGCGCGCCGTCCAGTCAGCGCCGACTTTTGCCAGCGCATTCAGATCGCGACCATCGGCAAAGCTAAAAGCCTGAATCTCATCCTGGATATAGGTGCATTTCTGAAATTCGACGCGGCCGTGTTCGCAGGAGCCCACCAGGGCTTTCAGTTTTTCCCGCTTCTCAGCAAGTTGACGGTAGGCATCTTCGTCATTGCGCCGCGCCGCCTCCGCCATCTCAAAATCAGCGTCCGCCAGATCGTATTCATGCTTCCGCTGCTGATGCTCGACGCGAAGATCAAACACCTGATTTGTCAGCACTTCGTCCTCGCCATCCAGGCGGGCCAGCTTTGCCTCCGTTGCTGTCTTCGCGCCACGAATCGCGGTCTCGACGGAATCCTTGAACAGGTCATCGGAACGCATCGGCAAATCGGCGGGAACTCGAAGCCATGCGCGAAGTTCGGACTCGATGCGGCCCCGGATCAGGCTTGGCTCCTGCCTGAGGCCAGCCGTGGCCTCCTCCGCTGTTCCCAGTTCGATCTCCAGGGAACGCAAACGCATCATCAATTGCGATTCGTCTTGATCCAGCAAGCCCAGCACAGCGCGCATTACGATGGGCGGGTCTTGCCGTGGCCGCTGCAAGCCCGTACCTTCACCTTCGCGCCAACTGAAAAAACTCTTGAAGCGCCCACCCTGATCGCGCGCCATCCACGCCAGCACATGCCGCCATAGGATGGCCTGTCCGGTTTCCGGGATAGTTCGCGGCGAAACGCGCGACAGCATCGCTGCGGAAAGATGCGCCTCGAAATCCTTGAAGGATTGCGTCCCGCCATCGGTCAGGAGGGCATCCAGATCGTCGCCGGGAGACGCGAAACCTTCACGGTGCGGATTGAAGAAGCGGAATACCGCGAAGACGTCGCTGCCGACATGCACGACGGCGCCGACACCGCCTTGTGGATACTCATCGAGCACCTCATCCCGCAGCTCATCGATCGCCTTGCCACTGTCGCCCAGGCAGTAGCGCAGCAGCAGACACAGCGAAGTCTTGCCGACCCCATGCCCCGCCGCATGAACGCCCGCATAAGCGCTGTTGTCATCCGGCTCGCGCGCCCAGACGATGTTGATGCCGCGCCGAAACGTGATCGGCCGGATGCAATGTTCGGCACCCGGCTCGCTGAAGATCGCCAGGCGCTCGATCCAGAGACGGGGTGCCGTCGTCTCTGTCGCTAGGCGCTTGATCAAGTCATCCATGGCTGGCCGGCGCCTATGCCCGCTTCGTCGACGGTTGCGAGGTGGCGTCCGGCGCATCGGCCACTTGCCGTTCAAGGCTGGCACGGACAGCGCGTAGCAGAATGTCAGCAATCTCCTCGGTGCCCTGCTCAACGATCAAGCCGGCTGGAAGGGTGGCATTCGGAACCGCCGCGATCCACGCCCCCTGCTGTTCGACGCAAATGGCTCCGGCATCCTCGAAGAAACTCAGCATAGTCTGGAGCCGTTCGAGACGAGCGGGCAGAAACAGGGCCTCGTGCGATTGGTAGTAGGCGGCAAGGCGATCCGCCTCTGCCTGCTCCGATAGACTGGTTTTCACCGCAGGCGTATGCGCCGCCGTCAGTGCCAGGGTCAGATGCTGGCGCGGCAATGCGCCTGCTTGCCGAATGATCGCCATCACCAGCCCGGCCAGGCGCGCATCGTCCTCGCCGCGGAGGACGCCGATGGACGAATACTGCGGCGAAGACGGCTGCCCCGGCGGCGGAACGAGAAGGCTTTGGTAAGGTTCATGCGCAGCATCGGCCAAGGCCATGCGATCGAATTCGCGCATGACCAGCCGCGCCGTTCGGTACTCGCCGAATTTCCTTATCTCGCTGTTCTTGAGCACGCGGAAGGTTTCGGACGGGTAGTCCGCGCCCATCACGTCGGCTGGATCGAGGATGTAGCGCAGTTCATCGCGGGTCAGGCTGTAGAGGCGAGCGTAGCAGGCATCGAGTTCGGCACGCAGTACGGCGCGGCGCTCGGGGTTGAAGGCGAAGGGTGGGCCGTCGTAGCCGAGGTCTTCGGCCCAGGGGCTCAGGTCGTTGGCGGTGTAGGTGAGTTCGAGGACGCGGGGGACGATGAAAGCGAAATCTGCTTCTGTACAAGATCGTCCCGCCATAACCGACAAGGAACGCACATCCGAATTAGTCAGCGAGAAGCAATCCTTTTGACGGAGTTGATAATCAACAACTACGGAATTCAAGACTCCTAGCAAGAATGCATTGTCATATGAACTCTTGCTAGGGAGCAGAACCAAGACACCGTTCTCATTGACGCACTTGCTTGGCAGAATACTGGCGATCATAGTTCTCTCGTCGGTATTCCGAGAAACACGCCGATAAGCTAAAGCATAGCCATCCGCCTGATTCCCAAGTCTCTCAAGAAGCAATTTGCTCGGAACAAAGTATCTCGATTTGGGAATCCATGATGGTGTCTTTTGTGGTTCAGTAGCTGAGTTCCATCTGCCTTCGTTATATTCGTTGTAACGATGATCAAACTGGTGAAGCATTCTTGGCTCGTACAACTGCACCCAACCGCTTCCCTCACTTTGGCTCGAAAAGCTGCCGCTATCGCTGCTGCTGTGAAAAGTCCCTTGGATCAGTTTGAAATCCCAACTCTGGAAGAATGGTTCGCAATTTTTTGCAATCTTCAGTGTCAGCCCCTTATCAAAAGAGCTTCGGAAAACAGGGGCCGTCCGGGTGATCGGACTCAACAGCGCTATGTCTTCTGCGTTTAGCACGAAACGACGGCGTGGGTCAGCCAACTGCTCAATATTTGTAGCAAAGCAAACGAACTGAGCAGCGGAGGCTGAACCAAGAGTCAACAGGCAGAACTTATAGCTGCGATGTACCGCCGGAAAAATCCCATCTCGGTTTTCGAAGTCGTAGAGGCTCACCAGCGATGCGTTGCGCGTAATCGACTCGAAATACGCCTTAGTGCTGTCATCGGTGGCTATACCGGTAGGCACGATGAAGCCGGCCCGCCCGTCTGGTGCCATGAGCTGGGCGAAAGCTTCAGCAAACAGCGCATAGGTGTTTACGTCGCCGACGCCGGTGAGCGGGTAGCGACCGGAGTCATGCGCAAACAGGCTGGCGGCTTCGGCGTTGCGGCGGGCGACAAGAAAATCATCGAAAAGCTGCCGCTCCGCGCTGCCCGGCT
>JAGVEK010000508.1 GCA_020058315.1 Candidatus Zixiibacteriota bacterium | reverse complement strand
GGAGATGTCAATTTCGTGTCACGACTGCCAGGGGTGTGCTGGCCCATCGTAGAGATCGTTCACCCGCAACGACCGCTACACAGTAAGGGGATTGATCTCGTGACCACCACGCCCAGCACGAACGGTGTGATCCAACCGCCCGCCACCGATCGCCAGATCGGCGTGCACCTGGTGACCATCACGCTTGACTCGGTCGACGAGATTGTGACCGAATTGCTGGAAACTGCGGAGCATCACATGACGGTAGCACCCGATCTCAGCCAGCAAATGGTGGTTCTCGCCATCCGCATCATGGAGGAGACCGCCGACTGGCTGCGGCGGGTGACTAGCGCGTGACCCGGCCAGACCACAACGCCTCGCAGTGCTCGGCCTGCGGGGCGTTGCTTTGGGACAACGCCGGATACACTGACAGGGTCAGCCATTGGCTTGATCCAATGCAGGTACTGCCAGCCGACCTCACCCACGCGGATCTCGGGCTGGAATCGGCAGTCTTCGAGGGGTTCCTGCGTGCGTTCCGCATTGATAGTGCAGACAAGCTGCGCACTCTTGCCCAGACCTACCGCTTGATCCAGCGCTACCTCGCGCCATTCGTGGTGAAGGTGACGATCGACATGGCCGATGATCTAGTGGCCGCGGTCGCTGACGATCCGTCGACCAAGATCGTGTTCCTTGGTCGTGACGGCTTCGTCTTCGGATTTGTACTGGGCGTCCTGCTGCCGGACTTCTACGCGCAGGACTGCATCCCCATGTACCTCCCGCGATTGCTCGTTGACTCCGCCCTTCGCGATTTGGAAAGCGTTGAGGGGAGGGACTTTTCGGCTGCTAAGGCATTTCGTAAGCAGGCGAATTTGCCCAGCGATCCGGCCGAGGCTTCCAAGCAGCTCACTACCTACTTCAAACTGGCCGGCATCGACATTGGCGGGGCTGGTACCCGCGTTCATCTGGTCGATTCCGGGTTCAAGGGCAGCATCCAGGAGATGCTGGCCGCGGCCTATCCGGCAACCAGCTTCTTCGGTCACTACACGTTCTTCGCTGCGTCACCGCACGATCCCAGTCCCGGCACCAAGCGCGGGTACGCACTCCACCTTGAGTCGGATTGCAGCGCTGGTGGTCTCGCTCTGAAGGACGACCTACCTGGCGATCCAACACTGACCTTCCACCACCACGAGGCCATCGTCGCAGTCGAGGCGCTGATCTCTGGAAGCAAGGGCAGTCCGATCGGATTCGGCTCCCATGGCCGCCCGCGACCCCGACGGCATCGCCATGACAAACGGCCGACTGACGGCATCAACCCGGCGCTTGTAGAGCCCCAATACTCCGATTCACTTATGCGCGAAGCGATCTTGACGATGAGTGTCATCGCGATCATCCACTATGCCATTGAGCTTGAGCCAGTCATCACTGCTGGCGGGCCGAATTGGTACGTGACTGCACGAGAGACTCAGTGGTACGCGGAGCTAGCCAAGCGCAGCGATGTCCTGCGTGACCAGATTCGCGCCTGGGTGGCGCGGTCTGGCGACGCAGAACCTGAGTTTGCGAAGCTCCTGGACGCATTCGTCCAGCGATCTAATCAAGACATCATCTGGGAGCTTGAGGAACTTCTCCGCACTCCCGATCTGGGTGATGAAACTCGACAGAGAATTTGGCAGCTGGCGACGAAGCTGTACGAACGTTGAGTCCAGTCCTTCGCTCAACTAGCTAGTTCGACGATGGCAACGGTGCCGCCCAGAAGGGCAATGCCCAGGTGGGTCGTGACCCATAGGTGCTCCAACCGAATCCGAGCAAGGATTCTGTAGTTGCTCTCGTGCTGGAGCCGATTGGCAGCCCAATCGTCTTCGAGGTATAGCTCGGGGTGGAGGTCATTCAGGCGGCGGCGAAGGAGCTGGGCACCGTCCATGTGCATCTTGAACCGTTCGAAATACTTGGCAGAGATCAATGCACCGAACAGACCAAGAAGGCAAACGCCCAGCGCCACCGCGGCTGACGCGATCCTGGAATTGGACTGCAGCGCTACAAAAGCCATACCGCTGACTGTCCCTGTCACCACGACGAGCGTCATGATTGCCCGGTGATTCTCGGACTGACGGGCTTGTGTGCGCTGCTCCTGCCAGAGTCGCAACAAGATATCTGCTTGGCTGTCCGGTCTGTCGGTCCGCTGGACAACTGGACTGAGTGGGTGCGGGGGAGTGAGCTCTCCAGTGTCCTGCTGCTCGGTGACGAGACCTAGCTCACTGCGAGATCTCAGACCATTGTGCGTCAACTGATCTTGAACCCGCTCCCACTTCAGTAACCACGTATCGATGTCACCGCCGCACGCCTTGACGAACGCTGCGGTCGTCTCCCAGGTCGGTAGGTGATCCCCGCCAGCTGCTTCTGACAGCGCGGTGCGGGATCGGCCTGTGTGCCGGGCCATCTGAAGGTATTTGGGGTCGCCGGCCTCGGCTCGGAGTTTCCGCAGGTCTGCTGCGAACGCTTGAACAGGGCCAGCCGATGGGTCGAGCGGTCGTTCAGGACGTGGCATCGATGATCCTTGGGGACAGGTCTTTGAGTCCGGCGTTGCGGACTCGAGGTCGACCAAGCGTAGGCCGAAGCTGCAGTGGGTCGGATCGAACCGGTTCGGCTCCAGGTAGACCGTCGCCGCTGGTAGTAGACCGTCGAACGAACCTGGACAACTCGCGTACCGATATACATGGATCGTCCGACGAATCCGTCTGATGGAGCGGTCAATCGACGAAGTTTCAATCGGCCAAGAGTCATCCGGATTTTGGCGCAAGCACTCGGATGGAAGGAAGCCGGCGGTCGAGATTGGCTGCCGTACAACCCATGAAACCTCGGAATATGCAAAGACTCAATTACCCGCCAAGAGTGCCGTCGGCTTCGACCCCGAGACGCTGGGATAGTCCTACCGGTCGTTCGAGCAAGGCCTTTCGAGGGCGGTACGGATGGCTTGGACACGCGGGCATGGTGTCAGCCCTTGTCAGCATCGCGATCGTCCTCACGCCACAGCCCGCGACCGGGACTCCAATCAACCCAGGTTGGGCCTGGGCGCTGACGGGCTGCCAAGTGCTGGGAATGTGGATCGCGGGCCGTGGCCAGCCGATTGGATGGCTGGTTGGAGCGGCAGTTCAACCAGCCTGGATCACGTACGCAGTTGTGTCGGACCAGTGGGGATTTACCCCCGGCTGCATCATCTCCGCAGTCATCCAAACCGGCAACTACTTCAAGACGAGCAAGCCACGAGACGACCATCCAGTTCTTCCTGGGTGGACGTAGGGGCGAATCGGGATGTCAGGAGTGTCAGCATCTCGCGGCTACTTGCTCGGCATTCATGACACGAAACCTGTTGTTATTTCATTGACTTGGATTGAGAGGAGCGCTGACTATGACAATTATGGATGTCAGCAAAAGCAGCCCCGAGGCGCTTCGTTTGCCGCAGTTTCGCGTCACGCTGAACGCGCGGTGCGGCCGTGCCTGCTTCTTCTGTCGCCCGTCCGGCGAAGCCGTGGCCACGGCCGCAGACAGCGAACTGTCCGTCGATCACCTCATCGCTGTCGCCAAGCAGGTTCGCGCGACTGGGATCGACAGTATCAAGCTGACCGGTGGCGATCCGGCGCTGTACGACCCACTCGAAGATGCCGTCCGCCGACTGCGGCACGAGGCCGGCTTTTCCGAGATCGAGATCATCTCGCGGCACCCTAGGATCGGCGATCGAGCAGAACAGCTTGCAGTCCTCGGAGTTACGCAGTTCAACATGAGCATCGACACCCTAAATCCTCGGCTGCACCATGAGCTGTGTGGAGTCGATGATCTGCCGCAGGTGATTGGTGCACTGCAGCGCTGCGTCCAGACCGGCGTGCCGGTCAAGGTCAACACCGTGGTCATGGGCGGCATCAACGATGACGAGGTACCAGCGCTGGCAGAATTCTGCGCGCACAACGGAATTCAGATTCTGAAGTTGCTGGACGTCATCAAGGACCTGGACGAAGGGGCTGAGAGCTTCGCACGGCGACTAGCTATCAAGCGCCACAAGACACTGCGTGATCTGTACACACCATTGGAAGTGTTCACTCAACGGTTCGCGGCCGAGGCGACCAGGCAAGAGACGATTACCCAAGGCGGACTCGGTCACCCGATGACTGTGATTACCTTGCCGACCGGTCTACGGCTGATGTTGAAGGACAGTAAGGCCGGCGCCTGGTACGGCTCGGTGTGTGATGACTGCGCGTTCTATCCATGCCACGACGCTCTGATGGCGCTGCGCCTGACGGCGGATCTACGTTTGCAGTATTGCCTACTGCGCCAGAATAATACGATCGACCTACGTGCGCTGATCGGTGACGAAGATCAGCTCCGAACTCAGGTTCTTGAAGCCATCATGCCGTACACACAAGCGACGTTCCGGACGCCAGTGCGCCTGAAACTGGAGGTGGGAGCATGACGAACTTCCTCGGATTTCCAGGCAAACGTTCGTTGGTGATCTTGTTGTACCCAAAGGTCGATCACGAGAAGGACTATGTCTACTTCTGGATGCCCTTCTCGCTGCTCACGCTGGCAAAGCCACTTCTCGACGAGGGGTTGGCCGACGTCGTACTGTTCGACGGAAATCAGTCGGACACCGAAGCGTGGGCGTTGTTTCTGGATCAACACCTAGACCGAGCGGTGTGCATCGGGGTCAGCATCATGACCGGCGGTGGCCAGATCGGGCATGCCCTGGAGCTGATCCGCATCGCGAAGGAGCGGAGCAACTGCCCGCCAGTGGTATTCGGCGGGCCGCACGTCAATGTGCTGCCCGACCAGACGGCTCAGCATGAATTGATCGACGCCGTACTCATTGGGCCAGGCCAGAATTCGATGCCCGCCTTCGTGACGGCACTCAAGGACAAAGCGGCGTGGGAGAATGTGCCCGGCCTGATTACCCAGCGTGGCAGGAAGCTGGTCCGCGGCCCGGTCAATCCGCCCCGAACCGGCCTGATGGGTCACTACCCGTGGCATCTGCTCGACGTCGAGAAGTATGTTCGCGACGATCCGACCGTGGCACCGCGCACCCTGAATTACATCAGCTCCCAAGGATGCATCTACAAGTGTCAGTTCTGCTATGAACTGACCTACCAGCGCAAATACAGCGCGATGGCCGCCGACGGCTTGGTGGCGGACATCGACGACCTACGCCGACGATACGGCCTGAACGGCATCAAGTTCTACGACGCCGACTGGTTTGTGAACCTGCGTCGAGCTGCGGCGTTCTGCGACGGCTTGATCCAGGGTGAAATCGACATCCGCTGG
>JAGVEK010000469.1 GCA_020058315.1 Candidatus Zixiibacteriota bacterium | reverse complement strand
AGCTTGGTGCGGTAAACGGGCGTCCAACGGACTCCGAGCGTATTGGTTTCCGAGAGGATAATCCCGGCTACCGTCGTCCTGCTGGCAGAATCGCAGAGTGCCTCGACACGCACACCCAGTCTGCCCTTCTTCATGTTCACGGCGACCATGGTTACATCGATCGCCCCGGCATCGCGCAAGCGATCAGCCAGCCAGTCAAACACTTCGGGTCTGGTATTGTCAATATCACTGGCCCCGAGCCACACCCGATCCGTGTCATAAACTTCCTCGACATTCCCGAGGGTCGCACGGAGAAGATTCGGACGGTCCGGTATTGTGCGATGACCGGCTCCATAGCCAACCATCAGAGGAATGATCGCGAGGTCCTCGACAAACTCGGCAACCTCCGCCAGAATCGCAGCGCCTGTCGGGGTTGTGGTCTCACCCAGATCGCTTTCGAGTCTTACCGGGTGCCCACGGAGGATCTCAAGAACCGCGGGCGCCGGATAGATGATCGGACCATGTGCCGACCGTCCCAGTCCCGACCCGAGAACAAGCGGCGCGGAGAATACCGCTGCAATTCCCAGTTGCTCCATGCCCCAGCAGGCACCAACGATGTCGACGATGGCGTCGGTTGCCCCGACTTCGTGGAAGTGAACGGTTTCCGGGGTCGATCCGTGGATGAGTGCCTCGGCCACCGCCAGACGATGGAAAGTCGCAGCAGAACGCTCCTTCACTGACGGCGAGAGGCTGCCCCGATCCAGGAATCGCACGATATCGGCGAGCGAACGGCGGTGAATTTCCTCACTGGTCTCAACATTCACGCGGCGGGCGGCAATGCCATTGATCGAGACGGACTCGACTCGGAGCGCGAACGGGGCTGGGGCAATGGGGGCGACAACCTGGGCCAGGAGCCGGTCGTCCAACCCCAGCGCGATCAGCGCGCCGAGGATCATGTTCCCGGCAGCACCGGCTTCTCCATCGAAGTACAGAACCTTCACCGGGATCCGTCCATAACTGTGGCGCGTGGAAGCCAATCGCGATCAAGATCAATGTATTCGGATATCCAGCCGTCCCCGTCCGCGGTTGGGAGATCGGCATGGCCGGACAGATAATCTGCAAATGCCTCCCGGATTTGCGGGGGATCGATCGCACTCATCAACTGAGCCTTTAGCGCGTGTCCATCGGGCCATCCCTTAACGTAGGCGGCCATCTGTTTGCGCATCAAGCGCACGACGCCGGGATCGTTCTTCGAGTCCGCAAGTTTGTCGCACAGGTGCCGCCAGGCGACGCATATGCGGTCCGGAAGCGCAGGCTCGGGCAGGAGATCGCCGGTTTCGAGGTAATGATTGATTTGCGCGAAAATCCAGGGCCGTCCGAGGGCTCCCCGACCGACCATGACCGCATCGCAGCCCGTCTGCTCGAGCATTGCGCAAGCATCCTCGGGTGTCTCAACATCGCCGTTGCCGATCACGGGAACTTTGAGTGCGCTCTTCAGATCGGCGATGTAGGCCCAGCGCGCCGCCGTCTCATATCCGTCAATCCGGGTGCGCGCGTGGAGAGTCACGGCTTTGGCACCCTCGGCCACAGCGGCCAATGCTGCTTCCTGGTAAACAAGATGATCGTGATCCCATCCGGCACGCATTTTGACCGTCACCGGGAGTGGTACGGCGCCACAGGCTTCACGTACTATTCTGGCCATCAGGTCGAGGTCCTTCAGAATGGCCGCTCCCCCATTCTTGCCCACGACTTTTTTGACCGGGCAGCCAAAATTGAGGTCAATCATGTCCGGATTGAAATCTGCCAGCTGGCGCGCGGCCGCCGCGAACGTCTCGACTCTCGACCCAAACAATTGGTAGGCAACGGGATGCTCGTCATCCGCCAGTGCCAGTTTGTGTTCCTGGCTCATGGTGTTGAAGACGAGTCCGTCGGTGGATAGGAACTCCGAATAAACGATGGCCGCTCCAAAGCGGCGGCAGAGCCGGCGAAAGACGATATCCGTCACACCCGCCATCGGAGCCAGAACCGCCCGTCCCGGGATCATCAAGTTTCCTATCCACATGACGAAAATATAGTAGTCACCCAGGGTTGCCGCAATGCCAACAGGTGTTTTTGTCATGCGGCCCAATGGGTTCACTTTGGGACGAGGCAGACTCTGGACCAGTCTTTACACCGGAGGGGTCATGGCGGAAATCGTGGTGCGGTACGAGGACAAAGTCATTGAGCGGGTCATTACTGAGAAGCGGCGCATATCGATCGGCCGGACCTCTGACAACGACATCGTCCTGGAGAATCGTGGGGTGTCGCGCAAGCACGCGATCATCGAGATCAATCCGCAAAATGCGGTCATTATCGACAATGAGTCATTGAACGGAACATTCGTGAATGACCGGCGTGTCGAAGAGGAGATCCTTCGCGACAACGATACGATCGCCATCGGCAAGTACTCACTGGTGTTTCATTGCCAGACCCCCCATGAAACAAAGAGCGCCGACTTGGACGGCACCATGACCCTCGAGACGAGGCGGCATCGTGAAATCGTTGCCAATGACCGGCACTATCGGGAGGTCGTGAATAGGGCCGGGGGGCGGGCGGTCTTGCTGGGAGCGGATGGAACCGAGCCCGCCGAGATCACACTCGGTGCGCAGTCCGTTACGTTCGGCAGGGCGTCCTTTGTCAATGTCAGGGTCAAAGGCTGGTTCATCCCCGACATTCAAGCGAAGATCACACCGCAAAACGGTCAGTATGTCCTCACATGCGTGGGGGCCCGTGGCAAGACGCGGCTGAATGGTGAGGTTGTTGACCAAGCCACGCTGAAGAACAGCGATGTTGTGCAGATTGGGAAATCGGTGTTCCGGTTTGTGGCCGGAACAACTCCCTCTGCATGAGCTGACTCGCGGCGAGGTACGCGGGCGAGTCGCGGTGCAGAAACCGACGATGATCTGCCCAATGCTCTGGGAGACCTGACCGCACTATGAAAGGCATCTTCGAGATGATTGATTTCCGATTCAGCAGCCCCACGCTTCAGCGACATGGCTCCTACCTGCTCGCGGGATTGATTTGTGTCCTTGTCATCGCGCTTTACCTTGGCGATTACAGCGGGCTGGCGTCGCTGGAGCTCGGGATCCAGGACATGATGATCTCCGCTGGACAACGTCCGCAGCCTTCTTCGGATGTCGTCGTCATCACTGTGGACGATGATGCCGTCAGGAAACTGGGACGCTGGCCTTGGGATCCCGAGCGCATCGGGTATTTAGTCGGGATGCTTTCAGAATACCAGCCAGCCGCCATAGGCCTCGATTTCGAGATCGACTCAGAGGATACCGGCGACCCAGTTAAGAACCAGTTTCTTGAAGGCATGATCGCCAAAGCCGGCAACGTGGTGCTCCCGCTGCGTTTTACGCTCGGGATTCCGGGAGATGGCGGACGGACAACACCCGACTACGTTCTGAAGTCGAGTTTCGTGACGGCCGATGACGCGACGAATTTAATGTCGCATCCATACCCGCAGGCCCATCATGTGTCCCGTCCCTACGAGGCCGCCTGCAGAGCCGCCTGGGGTCTGGGGCAGACCAACACGTGGCAGGATGTGGACGGGAAGGTTCGACGCGATCCACTCGCAGTCAGGTTTGAGGGAGAATACTACCCCTCGATGGCACTGCAGCTTGCGCGTTGCGCGATGAAACTCAACCGGACACAGGTCAGAATCGATCCCAGGAAGGGAATCATTCTGGGTTCGTCGGTTGTCCCCTGCAATGATGCCGGTCTTCTCTTGATCGACTACCGCGGCCCCGCCGGAACAATGAACGCGGTTTCGGCCGCCAAAGTTCTTGAAGGCCTGGCTGACAAGAACGATATCACCGGGAAGGTGGCGATCATAGGCGTTACCGCCTCCGGGTACGGCACCAGCCTGATGACACCAGCGTCACCCGCCATGCCGCGCACCGAGAAGATCGCCACGGTCACTGCCAACATTCTGAATGGCCGGTACATCAGCACGGTCACGCTCTCGACCGTTCTGGACCTGCTCATCCTGGCGGTCGTGGCGGCTTTCTGCGCGATCGTGCTGCCGCGCGTCGTGCTTCAGTACCGGATCGTCATACTCCTTGTCCTGGCATTCCTTTTCATTGATCTGAATTTCATCCTGTATAGTTCTTTCAAGCTGATCACGAAGACGCTATACCCGTCGCTGGAAATCCTGCTGTTCCTTCTGTTTTCTCCGGTCATGAAGGCGCAGGTCGCGGACAAGCCTAAGAGTGCTTCTGTACAGCGTGACGCCAGACCGGACCGGCTGGTCGCGGGTTTGGGGGAACGGAAAGCAATGCGCACACCGGCAGGTGCGAGAAGCCGCACCGTGTCAGTCGATGATGACGGTGTTCCGGTGCGTGTGATTCCCGCCGACGGACCCGCCGGGGTCATCGGGGGCTTGGAACGCACGATGGTGATCGATGCGGCGATGGTCGCCGCTGCCACCGGAGCAGCAGAGCGGCCTGCGGCGAGTGCGGATCCTGAAACCGCAGAAATCACGCCCGCGATTGACGATGGGGCGGCTGACTCCTTCGCCAGCACGCGAGCATTGATGGACGCCAGCCCTGCCCCGCTTGGCGTTGATTCGGCACTCAGAGACCAACAAGACCAATCGGGGCCGATGCCGGAGGAAGCCATCGCGCTCAAGAAACTGGGACGGTATGAAATCCTCGGCGTGCTGGGACAGGGAGCGATGGGGACGGTCTACAAGGGGAGAGACCATGCCATCGAACGACTCGTGGCACTCAAGACAATTCGTGCTGGATACGGCGGGACTCCCGCGGAAGCCGAAGAGCTGCGCGAACGGCTCGTCCGCGAGGCCAAAGCTGCCGGGAAATTGTCGCACCCGAATATTGTGACGATCTATGACGTCGGCGCCGATGGCGATCTGCGGTACATCGCCATGGAATACCTTGAAGGGTACACGCTCGAACAAGTGGTCCGCCAGAAAGTGCAGCTCAATTACCGGATCGCCGCCAAGATTCTGATGCAGGTTTGCGCGGCACTGGATTATGCGCACAAGGCCGGCATCGTCCATCGGGACATCAAACCGGCAAACATCATGGTGCTGGATGGATTCAAAATCAAAGTCACGGACTTTGGCATCGCTCGTTTCGAATCGGCCCAGATGTCGATGACGCAGACCGGAATTGCGCTGGGGACACCACATTACATTTCTCCGGAGCAGCTACGCGGAGGTCCGATCGATCGTCGCTGCGATATCTTCAGCCTTGGTGTGGTCGCATACGAACTTCTGACCCACAAGCGTCCATTCGTCGGCGACAACATCTCAGCACTCATTTACTCAATCACACAAACGAACCCGGCGGCACCGTCGACGGTGGACACGAATGTCCCAGGGATTTTTGACGTCGTGATTTCCAAGGCTCTGGCCAAAGAGCCACGGGAACGGTATCAGTCGGCAGACGAAATGGCCAACGACCTCAGAGTGTTTGCCGAAGATCTGACCGCGAAGTCTTACAGGATATAATCCGTGATCCTTGGTGCCACGGGTCTTCAGACCCGTGTCTGGTGGCCTTGCGGAAGTTGTCCCGGCATTCCGCTGGTCTCTGGGTGGCCCACCAGAAGCGAGTTCGCCGCAGGCGGACGACGCGTATGGTGGGGCAGCAGGTCACCGGAGGAACCCACCATCCATCCAGTCCGCCCGCGGCGGACAGGATTCCTGGTGGGCCACCCGACATGGCAGCAAGAAGGCGGCGAAACGCCGCCGGCACGCAGTTCCAGACTTGGCAAGCTCTCCTGCGCTGGCGCTCAGCTCTCCCCGTCAGTCTTCTTTAGCAGGTCTTCCGCCAGCGAGAGGGCCACACCGGAAAGCATGACTTCGACGCCAAGTTTCGTGAAGTCGCCGGAGATCAGGTCGCGGGTGACATTGGCGTAAAGTGAACAGGCGGCCTCGCGTTCGACCACCAGACCAGAGAGGCGTCCGGCGGATTCTCCGACAAAGGTCACTTCACCCAAGTCCTCGGAGGATACGAAGCCGGTGCAGTTGTGCAACTGCAGATGGCCGCCCATTGTGTAGACCACGATCATCGAGCCGAGATTGCGGCCGAGCCGCACTTCCGGATAGAGTTCCACGACCAGCATGCGCCGGTCACGCGTACTGACAAGTTTCAGCCGGTAGTGATCGGTCTCAAACGACTGTGATTCAGGCTGGAGGCAACTGGCGATGCGATCGACGTCGGTTTGGGAGAACATGGCTCGGTCCTATCTGTGCCCCACCCGCCGCGGCGGGTCAGCGGGGAACGGCGGCCCGCCTCAGGCGGGAGGCAACGGATCCTGAGGTGGTGGCAGGATGTTGGGACTGGAATTCCCCGGCACAGAATCGAGGACACCGGGCTTGGTCGCTACGGGACGCTCCGGGGCGTTCCGGGGAGGAGGAGCCTCCTCGATGGAGCGGCTGATTTCGTTTTTGGTCGCATCCATCGCTTTCTTGAATTCGGTGATTCCCTTCCCCAGGCTGCGGGCAATCTCCGGAATCTTGTTCGAGCCGAACAGGAGGAGCGCCACCAGAAAGATCAGCAGCAGTTCTTGTACGCCTATCCCGCCCAGCATACTTCTCCCTCAGGAACTTGTCGAAAAACTCTCTGGTCGTCATTCCCGCGAAAGCGGGAATCCAGTTTTTCCCCCCGCGCTCCGACTGGACCCCCGCTTTCGCGGGGGTGACATCTTTGCGTACGGGTTGCTGGTTAGGCTTCTCAACACTCCCTCACTGGCCACATCACAGATACCACCAGCGAAAATACACGAACAATAGCAATACGAACAGGACGCTGACAAAGTTGATCCGGAGTGTCAGGCCAAAGACCAGCGTGATCGCATAGAGGTTCAGCGAAAGAGGTTCGACCGCCTTGGTGTCGGCGGTCCGGCCCAAGCCAATCTCGATGCTCTCCTTAAACAGCGTCTTGATTGCGCCGTCAGGGAGGAACGAACCGACAAGATCGCCGATCAGCCCCCCGGCT